>WGBL01000092.1 GCA_015494375.1 Hyphomicrobiales bacterium
ATGTGCCCCTTGTTCTCAGAGAGCGCCCGGTGGTCACCGGCGAGCAGCTCGTCGATGCCCAACCGTCCTTCGATCAGCGGACCAACCAGCCGGTGGTCGTCTTTCGCTTCAATTCTTCGGGCGCGCGCCGGTTTGGGCGCTTTACGACCGAGAATGTGCTGCGACCGTTCGCCATCGTGCTCGACGGCAAGATCATCACCGCCCCCGTCATCCAGGAGCCGATCACCGGTGGCTCGGGGCAGATTTCGGGCAACTTCACAGTCGAGTCGGCCAACGATTTGGCAATCCTCTTGCGCGCCGGCGCCTTGCCCGCCTCGCTCACCATAGTCGAGGAGCGGACCGTGGGGCCGAGCCTTGGCGCCGATTCCATCGCCGCGGGCGAGATTGCAGGCGTCATCGGGCTCGTTGCCGTGGTGGTGTTCATCATCGTCGCCTATGGGCTCTTCGGCATTTTCGCAACGCTGGCGCTCGCCATTAATATCGCCTTGATCATGGGTGTGCTATCGGCGCTTCAGGCAACCCTCACCCTCCCGGGCATCGCCGGCATCGTGCTCACGGTCGGCATGGCGGTCGATGCCAATGTCCTCATTTTCGAGCGCATTCGCGAGGAGGTGCGGGCCGGCAAGTCGGCCATCAACGCCATCGACACGGGCTATGCGCGCGCGCTCGGCACCATTCTCGACGCCAACATCACAACCTTTATCGCTGCGATCATTCTCTTCTGGCTGGGCTCAGGGCCCATACGCGGGTTTGCCGTCACCTTGTCGATCGGCATTTTCACATCGGTTTTCACCGCCTTTACCGTCACCCGGCTTTTCATCTCCTGGTGGCTGCGCGGCCGACATCGCCTGCGCGCCATCGAGGTTCCCATTTGATCGCGCCTATTGGATGATCCCCATTGGATCGCTCAGCAAGCCTCACGGAAGCGGCCTTGACACCTTCGAACGCACCCATGTTTGAGAATGCCCATGACCTTCAAAGGCTTTGATTTCGTCCCCCACGGCACGCATATTCCATTTTCCCGCTGGCGAAAATGGAGCTTTGCCCTCTCAGGCGCGGCGATTGTTCTTTCGCTCCTGCTCTATGTCGCCCAGGGGCTCAATTTCGGCATCGACTTCAGGGGCGGAACGCTCATTGAAATCCAGACCCCGGGGCCGGCGAACATCGCGGAGTTGCGATCAAAAATCTCGCGCCTCGGCCTTGGCGATGTGCAAATCCAGGAGTTCGGCGCCCCCAACGAGGTGCTCATCCGCATTGAGCAGCAGCCGGGCGGCGAAAAGGCCCAGCAACAGGTGGTGGCCAAGGTTCGGGCGGCGCTCGGCGACAGCGTCGAATACCGGCGCACCGAAGTGGTGGGGCCAACGGTTTCGGCCGAACTCAAGCGCGACGGAACCATTGCTGTCTTGGTCGCCATCCTGGCGGTGCTCATCTATATCTGGTTCCGCTTCGAGTGGCAGTTCTCGATCGGCGCGGTGGCGGCGCTCGTCCATGACGTCATATTGACGATCGGCGTTTTTTCGCTGCTCCAGCTCGAGTTCAATCTGTCGATCATTGCCGCGCTCCTGACCATTGTCGGCTATTCGCTCAACGACACGGTCGTCGTCTACGATCGCATTCGCGAGAATCTGCGTCGCTATAAAAAGAAGCCGCTTGCGGAGCTGCTCGACCAGTCGATCAACCAGACGCTCTCGCGCACCATCCTCACCTCGGTCACGACGCTGCTCGCGCTCTTTGCCCTTTTCATCTTCGGCACCGAGGTGATCCGTGGTTTCACCTTTGCCATGATCTGGGGCGTTGTGGTCGGCACCTATTCCTCGATCTTCATCGCCTCACCGATACTCATGGTGCTCGGTGTCAAGCGCGACTGGAGCGGCCTCGGCGGCGCCAAGGTCAAGGAGCCCAGCGCCAGGGGCGCCTGAGACGGGCAACTGAGCCGGGCGACTGAGGCGGGTGGCTGCGCCGGGTGACTGAGACGGGCGGCTGAGATATGCAAACACTGACCGAGGTCGCCATCCAGAATGGGTGACATTCGGAGGTTTACGGCCTAATCTCCTCTCCATTGTCGCGACTGTGCCGGGCCCGTCGGTCTTATGAGCTGGTGTCGTGTCGGAGCAGCAACCAGCCCCTGTGCGGCGCAAACCTCTGACAAACCTCATAGACGTCGCACAAGCCCGGGCCGTGCAAGTCGAATCCTCGCGAGGTGGAGCCTCGAGAACTGAAGGCTCGAAGACTAAAGGAGCGACACCATGGCACGAAAGATGACCGGGGCCGAGATGGTCCTCAAGGCGCTCGCCGACCAGGGCGTCGAGCACATATTCGGCTATCCTGGAGGGGCGGTTCTGCCCATCTACGATGAGCTCATCCAACAAGACAGAATCGCCCATGTGCTGGTACGTCACGAGCAGGGCGCCGTCCACGCCGCCGAGGGCTATGCCCGCTCGACGGGGCGGGTCGGCGTCGTGCTGGTGACGTCGGGGCCAGGGGCGACCAATGCCGTGACGGGGCTCACCGATGCGCTCATGGATTCAATCCCCATCGTCTGCATCACGGGCCAGGTGCCCACGCACCTCATTGGCAATGATGCCTTCCAAGAGTGCGACACCGTCGGCATCACCCGCCCCTGCACCAAGCACAACTGGCTTGTGAAAAGCATCAAGGAGTTGCCGCGGATCCTGCACGAGGCGTTCTATATTGCCCGCAGCGGCCGGCCTGGCCCTGTCGTCGTCGACATCCCCAAGGATGTGCAGTTCGCGAGCGGCAAGTACATCGGGCCCTCCAATATCGCCCACAAGTCCTATCGCCCACAGCTCAAGGGGGATCAGAACAGCATCCGCGAGGCGGTCGAGCTGATGGCGAGCGCCAAGAAGCCGATCTTCTACACGGGCGGCGGTGTCATCAACTCGGGCGACGCCGCCTGCCAGCTCTTGCGCGAGCTCGTGCGCGCAACGGGCTTTCCCATCACCTCAACGCTCATGGGGCTTGGCGCCTATCCCGCCTCGGACAAGCAGTGGCTTGGCATGCTGGGGATGCACGGCACCTATGAGGCCAATCTGGCCATGCACGACTGCGATGTCATGATTTGTGTGGGTGCGCGCTTTGACGATCGCATCACGGGGCGCACCGATGCCTTCTCGCCCGGCTCGCGCAAGATCCATATCGACATCGACCCCTCCTCGATCAACAAGAACATTGCCGTCGATGTGCCGATCGTCGGCGATGTCGGCTATGTGCTCGAGGACATGCTGCGGGTTTGGCGGGCACGCGGGGCCAAGCCCGACAAGAAGGCGCTCGCCGCCTGGTGGCAGCAGATCGAGAAATGGCGGGCGCGCGACTGCCTGAGATACGAGCCCAACAAAGAGCTGATCATGCCGCAACTGGCGATCGAGCGGCTTTATGCGGCAACCCGCGAGCGCGACACCTACATCACCACCGAGGTGGGCCAGCACCAGATGTGGGCGGCGCAATTCTATCGCTTCGAGGAGCCGCGGCGTTGGATGACATCGGGCGGGCTTGGGACCATGGGCTATGGCCTGCCGGCGGCGGTCGGTGTACAGGTCGCACACCCCGACGCACTCGTCATCGATATTGCGGGCGACGCCTCGGTGCTCATGACCATGCAGGAGATGTCGACGGCCGTGCAATACGGGCTGCCGATCAAGATTTTCATCCTCAACAATCAGTATATGGGCATGGTGCGGCAGTGGCAGGAGCTCTTGCACGGCAACCGGCTCTCGCACAGCTATATGGAGAGCCTGCCCGATTTCGTGAAGCTTGCCGAGGCTTATGGCTGCGTGGGCATTCGCGCCGAAAAGCCATCGGAGCTTGATGCCGCTATCGAGGAGATGATCGCCGTTGACAAGCCGGTGCTCTTCGACTGCCGGGTCGCCAACCTCGCCAATTGCTTCCCCATGATCCCTTCGGGCGAGCCCCACAACAAGATGCTCCTGGGCGATGAAGTGGGGGAGGCGCTCGACGAGGCGATTGACGACGAGGGCAAGGTGCTGGTGTGAGCGCGCAGCGGGCGGCGCGCGCCTTGTCCGCCCGCCGTCGCGGATCTTCCCAAAGGCGCATGCTCAACCGCACGTGTTCTCGCCAACAGGTGTACTCGCCAACAGATGTTCTCGCCAACAAGCGTTCTGGCTAACAAGTGTTCTCGCCAACAAGCGTTCTCGCCAACAAGCGTTCTTGGGGCACGAGAGCCAGCAGAGCCAAGAAGAGCAAACCATCATGTCCAGCAAATCAACGCCCCCGGCCTCCCATTATCCGCGCCGCGCGAGAGACGAAACGATCTCGCGCCACACACTTTCGGTTCTTGTCGACAACGAGCCCGGTGTGCTCGCGCGGGTGATCGGGCTTTTCTCGGGCCGCGGCTACAACATCGACTCGCTCACCGTGACCGAGACCGAGCACGAGGCGCACCTCTCGCGCATCACCATTGTCACCGCCGGCACGCCCATGGTGATCGAGCAGATCAAGGCCCAGCTCGAGCGCCTGGTGCCCGTGCATGCCGTCCACGACCTCACCATCCTCGCCAATGAGCGGGGCGATGAGAAACCGCTTGAGCGCGAGCTTGCGCTTGTGAAGGTGGCAGGCAAGGGCGAGCACCGGGTGGAGGCACTGCGGCTCGCCGAGGCCTTCCGCGCCCAGGTGATTGACGCCTCGACCGAGCATTTCGTTTTCGAGATCACGGGCCGCGTGAGCAAGATCGAGCAGTTCGTGCGCCTGATGACACCCTTGGGCCTTGTCGAGGTGGCGCGCACGGGCGTCGCCGCCATCGCCCGCGGCAAGGAGGGCATGCGGGCCTAGCGGCGGATCGGTACCGGCGGCCGTGCCCAGACGGCGAGGTCGAGACCAAGCCGCCTGCGGGCGACGGACTGAAAGGCGAACGCCGAAAAGCTCAGCGAGAATGCGGTGGCCGACGCCGCGCCATAGAGCCCCCACACAGGCACCAGCGCAAAGTTGAGCACCAGATTGAGCGCTGCCGTGGCAAAAAAGACCGCCGCACAGGCCTTTTGCGCGCCGAGCATGTTGAGAACGTACTCGGCAGGCCCCATGCTCGCGCGCAGCACAAAGCCCGCGGCAAGGACGAACATCACCCCATAGGCGGCGCCGAAATCGGCTCCGAAAAGCCACAACAGCGGTTTGCCGAGCAAGAGCAAAAGCCCCGCCCCGGCAAGCGATGGCCAAAAGGTCCACTGGGCGGCATCAGAGACGAGGCCCCTGAGCGCTCGATCGTCGCCCCGCGCATTGAGAGCCGAGAAGCGATGGGCAAGCGCCGAGCCGACGGCGAAATGGACAAAGGCCACGAGCCCGATCGTCTTGAGCACGGCGAAATAGACGCCGACCTGGTCGGGCGGCAGGTAGCGGGCGATCACGAGCAGGTCGGTGTTCTGCAACAACAGCTCAAAGCCCGCGATGAGCACGATCGGCAGGGCGGTGCCCAGCCAGTGGCGCACGGCATAGCTCTTGTCGCTCTTGTCGCCGCGCGCCAGCTCGCGGCCGGTATGCCGGGCGAGCGCGATCATCTGGATGGCGGCCGTCGCCCAGGTGGCGACGATCGCCGCACTCACAGCGGTGCTCGCCGTGGGTGGCAAGCCGATGGCACGCGCGGCAAGCATGGCGGAGAGCAACAAGAGGGGCCGGACGATGAACGGCGGCACCAGCGCCAGCACCATGCGGCCATAGGCGCGGCCGATGCAGTCGTTGATGTCGCTCAGTGCATAAGAGGGCAGGCAAGCAAGCCCGAGAAAGGCCGGAAGCAGATAGGGCCTTTCGACAAGCCCGGGGGCGAGCCAGAGTGCGCCCCCCGCAAACAGCGCCATGAGCGTTGCCGCGGCAAACGTCATGGCGCGGCTCGCAAACAAGAAGCCGCGCAAGTGCGCCGTCTGGCCCTTCTCGCCATACTCGGGGATGAAGCGCATGGCGGCGATGTTGAGGCCGAGCGGGGCCAGGCCTCCGAGGATCAGCACCCAGGCCCAGACGAAGACGAAGACGCCGTACTGATAGCTGCCCATCCAACGCGCGAGCGCCACCTGCACGAAATAGGCGATGCCCGCACTGAGTACGCGAATGGCAAAGGCTAGGAGCGCCCGCCGGCGCCCCTCAGCGCGCTGGTCGTCGGCCGCAAGAAGCGGCGCGATAGGCGCCCAAAGCCGGGCACGAGCGCCAGAGAGCCGGGCACGAGCGCCAGAGAGCCGGGCCCCAATATAAAGGAGCCGCTGCAAGGGGCGACGAGCATCTGTTTGCGCTGGCGTGACAGTCATGGGCCGCGGTCGTCCTTAATTCGTGCAATCTGCAATCTGCAATCTGTAATCTGCAAAATGTTGCGTTGCGCGGCGTTGCGCTGCCCCTGCTCCTCCGACAAGCGCTCGCGTCAAGAGAGCCCAGAGGCGCAGCGCCCGGCTCAGCCTTGCTCGTCCCGGCCCTGCCAGGCCTCGAGGCGGTCGCGCTCGCGTTCATGGATCGCCCGGGCAACGTTTGACCAGAGGGCACAGCGCCGAGCATCGCCCAGTTGTTCGTGGAAACTGGCGAAGAAGACCGCCACCTCGGCGGCAAATGCGCCATGCCGTGCCTCGAGCACGGCCGCCATGGCCTCGGATTGACCGGCGGCGCGCGTATCGGGGAAAGGGCCGTTTGCTGGCACGGGCGGATTCCTTGTCTTTCTTGTCTCGTAGAGCCGATTGAAGTTCCTGCAGCCTGAAGTCACGACTTGGCAAAGCAAGTTCTTTGCCAAGCGGCCCCGATCGGGAATTGCCGGTGTTGGGATGGCTAAATCACGGACCGCGGGCCGTAAGAGCGCGCTTTGGCCCGGACCGCGGATCAGGGGCCCTCGTGCAACACCGGCCTTGGCCCAAAGCGCCAAATGAGGCAGAATGTCGCAAAGGCGGCTCGGGGTCGCCTGCAAATCTCGAGGCTATGACCCATGTTTGCACGAATGATTTGTCTCTTGCCCTCTCTCGGGCTCGCTGTCCTGCTCGTGTTGGCGGCGCCGGGACTGAGCTATGGAGATCACTTGAAGCGTCAGGGCGCTTCAGAGAGTGAGCTCGCACCGACCATGCCGCGAGCGAAGGATGGCGAGCCCGGCAAAGCCACTTCGCCCGCCCGCAGCAAGGACAGCGACAACGCCGAGCCGGGCGATGATGACGACTTTTCCATTCCCGCCTTCGGTGGACCCGGCTGTCCCTATGACCGTGAGGAACTCGGCCCCATCGTTTGATGGCGTATGAGAGGACGCGGGGCCAGCTGGTCGCGACGTCCGCGAACGCGCATCGGTGGCACCTACTCGAGGCCCCAGACGACGGTGACACGAACGGCGAGCTCAACCTGGCCCCGCTCGATTGGGGGCGCGGCGCGTTCGGCCACGGCCATGCGCGCGATGCCCGATCTGGCGATGGGCTGAGGTGTCGCCTCCTCGATGCGTATGACGGGCCCGAGGCTTACGCCCGCGGCCCTGGCATAAAGCCTCGCTTTGCGTTTGGCATTTCCGATCGCTCTGAGGCGGGCACGGTCGGCGATTTCGTCGGCCTCTGAAACCTCGAACTGAATGCCCCCGACCTGATTGGCTCCAAGACTCACCACCTCGTCGAGAAGAGGCCCCAGGCGCGCAATGGGCCGGACGCGAAACCGCACCGAGTTGCGGACAACGAACCCTACGAGCCGGCTCGGCTCGCCGCGCCTCGGGCGGTCATAGCGCGGCTGGACGGACAACGCCGTCGTGGCAATTTCGCGCGCGGGGATGCCCGCCTGCTTGAGTGCATCGACGACGCGCCGCATGCGTTGAGAGTTGCCGGCAAGGGCCGCACGCGCCGTCTCGGCCTCGGTCACCACCCCGGCCGTAACCACGGCGACATCGGGTTCGGCCGTAACGCGCCCCACGGCACTGACTGTAAGCGTGCGCTCGCCGGCGCGATCACGCGCGGCCTTGGCCGGGGGCACAGCGACAGCAAGCCCCGCAAGCGCCAGGCATGCAGCGCATACCACCCGCCGCAATAACACCGCGTCTGGCCGCGCCAGGCCGCGCCACGGCATTCTGCTTGTGCCTCTGTTCGATTGCAAATGCGCCAGTGTCTCTTTCATGATCACTCCCGTTCTTCATCACGCCCGCACGCCATCACGCCCGCACGCCCGCGATATGGCCGCCAACGCAATCATGGCAGACAATTATGGCCGCACCCTTCCCTTTCTCTGCTCTCTTTCTTAGCCTCTGCTGTCTTTCTCAGCGCTGTCGCCAAGTGGGAGTGGGGACCGGATGTCGCCCAACCGGCCGGCCGCCACAAGCGCCCAGCAAAAGGTTGGCGCGCATGGTTTGTCGCATGGTCTTGGACAGCGATTTGAGCAAGGCTGTTCTGTTGTGTTGGTGGCGCGTCAGCGATTTCTCGCGAGACGGCCGACACCGAAAGCAGACCACCGACTTCCGACTTGGAGCTAAGCGCTTGTTGCAGCAGCGAGTCTGGTTGCTGCAGTGAGCCCGGGGGAGCCGCCCATCATGGATCGTGCCATGGACCGAACCTCGCCCTCTCGCCCGCATGTCGCGGGCCTTTTTCGCTATCCCGTCAAGGGACTTTCGGCCCAAGCCCTCGAAGCGGTCGACCTCGTGGCGGGCGAGACGATGCCGCTCGATCGCATCTATGCCATCGAGCCCGGCCCCGGCCGCTTCGATCCGGCAGCGCCCCGGTATCTGCCCAAGGTCAACTTCGTCATGCTCATGCGCCACGAAAGCCTTGCAGCGCTCGAGACCCGGTTCGAGGAGGACGGCCACCAGCTGACGATCCTGAGGGATGGCAAGCCGGTCGTGCGCGGCTCTTTGCGCACCGCCGTGGGGCGGGCCATGATCGAGCAGTTCCTCGCCGCCTATCTCGAGGGGCGGGTGCGCGGCAGCCCCCATATCGTTCACGCCACGGGCCACAGCTTCAGCGATGTGGCGATGAAATGCTTGCACATCATCAATCTCGAAAGTGTGCGCAAGCTCTCGCGGCTCGCCGGGCGCGAGGTGGCACCTGAGCGCTTTCGCGCCAACGTCTGGATCGATGGTGTGGCGGCGATGAGCGAGCTCAATTGGCTCGACCGCGAGATCCGGTTGGGAGATGTCCGGCTGCGGGTCGTGACAAGAACCGACCGCTGCGCCGCCACCAACGTCGCGCCCGGCACAGGCGTTCGCGACATGGCCATTCCTGAGCTCCTCGAGCGCTCGTTCGGCCACAGGGATTTCGGCGTCTATGCCCGTGTTGTCACCGGTGGCCCGGTTCACGTCGGTGACCCGGTTGAGACCCCCGAAGGCAAAGACGCGATTTAGGAATGTCTCAATGAATTGACGAACGGGAGGCGCCCAGAGAATATGATTCTATTCGCGCTCGCATCGTCCAATTTTGCCGACGCGACTTTGCCCCTCTTGGTAATTTTGCCCCTCTTCGTAAAATCATAGAGCTGAAGACGCCCAATGGGGTTGGCAGCACTGTCGAATAGGATTTCCTTCTACAACTGTGACCGCATACGAACACTCGAACAGGCTCGAATGGGCAAGAGGAGACAACAAAACACGACAGAACAGGACAAGACAACACAACAAGGCGAAAAGGTTAGACGGCGCGGGAGATATGGGCCGCGATACGCGTGCGGATGTTGCGGCCCACGTCGCGAGCCGCACGGTCCTCGGCATCGCGGCGGGCGCGGGTGTTGGCGAAAATCGAATCAAAGCGCTGGAAGGCCGCACGCGACTTGCTGCGTCCGGAAAATGCGACCTTGTTGGTGGCAAGGTCAATGAGCTTGAAATCGGCTTCGAGGTTGTAGACTTGGCCCTTGGCGTCGCCGTCGATCTTGACAAGGATGGTCTCGACCGACTCGCGAATGGCCACGTCGAGGCGATAGCGTGGCGCAACGGCCAGGTCGTCGGCGCCTGTGCGGAACAAGAGCTCGTTGCGAATGCGCTGGCCGACACGGCCGGGAATTGTAGAGACGTCGATGGCGGCCAGCTCGGCGGCGACACCGGGGCTGCCGTCGACGGCGCCGTAAAGGGGGCGGAAGCCGCTGCCAGCGCAGCCCGCAAGCGATAGCGATAGAGCAAAAAGCACTACAGACACGCCGCCCATCATCAGCCGGCGAAGTAGCAGGCCATTGCCCCCGATTCTTGTCTCAGGCGACGACATTGACGATCCTTTGCGGCACCACGATGATCTTCTTGATCTCGCGCCCCCCGATGGCGCGCATCACCCCGTCGAGCTTCAATGCCGCAGCCTCAACCTCCTCACGCCCCGCATCGCGTGCGATTGTAAGCTCGTCGCGTCGTTTCCCGTTTACCTGTACGGCAATCGTGATCATGTCGTCAACGAGCAGGGCCGGATCGGGGCGCGGCCAGGGCTCATCGGCGAGCAAGGTGTTGTAGTTGAGCCGCGCCCAACATTCTTCGCCGAAATGCGGCATCATTGGGCCGAGAAGCTGAATGAGCAGGGTGATGGCCTCGGCAAGGGCCCAATCCATGCCCGGGGTGTTGCTTTTTTGCGCCGCTGATATGGCATTGGTGAGCTCATGGATGTGGGCGACGGCGCGGTTGAAACGCAGCCCCTCGATGTCGCGGGAGACGTCGCGGAGCGCGCGATGGGCCGCCCGGCGCAAGGCCTCGGCCTCAGGCCCGAGGTCGCTCGGAGGCGTGCGCTCGCGATGGCCACCGCCCTCACCCGCCCCGGCGGCTCCGACGACCCCGGCGGCCTCGGCCTTGATGCGCGGCTCGAGTTCGCCGATGAGCCGCCAGACACGTTGCTGGAAGCGCCAGGCGCCTTGCACCCCCTCCTCGGTCCATTCCACATCGCGCTCGGGTGGGCTGTCCGAGAGCATGAACCAGCGCGCGGTATCGGCACCGAAGCGGGCGATGATGTCGGAGGGATCAACGGTGTTGCGTTTCGATTTGGACATCTTCTCGACTGCGCCGATGGTCACCTCCTCGTCACTCTCCTTGAGAAAGGCACGGCGCCCCTCCTCGCTATGCACAATCCGCACCTCCTGTGGTGAGCGCCAATTGCCCGCCTTGTCGCGATAGGTCTCGTGATTGACCATGCCCTGGGTGAAGAGCCCGGCGAAGGGCTCGTCGAGCCCGAGGTGCCCCGTCGCCTTCATGGCGCGGGTGAAAAAGCGGGCATAGAGGAGATGCAGGATCGCATGCTCGATGCCGCCAATGTACTGATCGACCGGCAGCCAGCGATCGGCCGCCTGGCGGTCGACGGGTGTCTCGGCATGAGGCGCACAAAAGCGGGCGAAATACCAGGAGCTGTCGACGAAAGTGTCAAAGGTGTCGGTCTCGCGTGTGGCGGCCTTGCCGCATTGGGGGCATTTGGTTTTCTTCCAGCTGGGGTGCCGCTCGAGGGGATTGCCGGGCTTGTCGAACGTGACGTCTTCGGGAAGCGTCACCGGCAAATCCTCACGCGGCACCGGCACGACGCCACAGTCGGGGCAATGGATGATGGGAATCGGGCAGCCCCAATAGCGCTGGCGCGAGATCAGCCAGTCGCGCAGCCGGTAGTTGACACTGCGCTTGCCGACGCCCATGGCCTCGAGGCGCGCGGCCATGGCCTCTTTGGCTTCTTCGACGGTGAGGCCGTCAAGAAAGTCGGAGTTGGCGAGGCGGCCCGGGCCGACATAGGCCTCGTCGCCGATTTCGAAGGTTGCCGGGTCGGCACCTTCGGGAATCACCACGGGCAAAACGTCGAGGCCGTATTTGCGGGCGAACTCGAGGTCGCGCTGATCGTGAGCGGGGCAGCCGAAAATGGCGCCCGTGCCATAGTCCATAAGCACAAAGTTGGCGACATAGACGGGCACCTTGCGGCCGGGCTCGAGCGGATGAACGGCAAAAAGCCCCGTGGCAAAGCCCTGTTTTTCGGCCCGCTCGATGGCTTCTTCCGACGTGCCCATGCGCCGGCACTCGGCAACGAATGCCGCCAGCCGCTTGCTGCGCTTGGCAAGGTGCGCCGTCAGCGGATGCTCGGGCGAAATCGCCATGAAACTGGCGCCAAAGAGCGTGTCGTGGCGGGTGGTGAACACCTCGAGCTTTTGCAGCTTCTTGGGCAGTTTCTTGCCCTCGAGGTCCCAGGTGATCAGCAGCCCCTCGCTGCGGCCGATCCAGTTGGCCTGCATGGTGCGGACCTTCTCGGGCCAGCGCTCGAGCCCATCGAGCGCCTCGAGCAGCTCATCGGCATAGGCCGTGATGCGGAAGAACCACTGCATGAGCTCGCGCTGCTCGACGGGCGCACCCGAGCGCCAGCCCTTGCCGTCGATCACCTGCTCGTTGGCAAGCACTGTCTTTTCGACCGGGTCCCAGTTGACCTTGGCGGTCTTGCGGTAGGCCAGCCCTTTTTCATAGAAGTCGAGAAACAGCTTTTGCTGCTGGTGATAATAAGCCACGTCGCAAGTGGCGAACTCGCGCTCCCAGTCGAGCGACAGCCCCATGGACTTGAGCTGAGCCCGCATGGTGGCGATGTTCTCATAGGTCCACTTGGCGGGGTGGACGTTCTGGGCCATGGCGGCATTCTCGGCCGGCATGCCAAAGGCGTCCCAGCCCATGGGGTGGAGGACATCAAAGCCCTGGGCGCGCTTGTAGCGGGCCACAACGTCGCCCATGGTGTAGTTGCGCACATGGCCCATGTGGATGCGCCCGGAGGGGTAGGGGAACATTTCAAGCACATAGTATTTGGGCTTTTCCGGGTCCTCGGCGGTGCGAAAGACGCCGCGCTCCTCCCAGACCCGTTGCCAGTGCTTTTCGCGTTTGGGCGCGTCGTAGCGATCCGCTGCCATGGTGTGGTTGCTTCCTGTGACGATGACCTATCTGTGGCGATGACCTATCTGTGACGATGACCGATGACTTTGACCAGGTGTGGCAGTCGCCGTCGTGAACTCAAAATGACAATGTGACTTGTTGGTGCGTCAGTTCGCCAGCTCGGGTTCCTAATACGAACTCGGGCTGGGATTGCGAGCTCGGGCTGGTAATGCGGCCAAAGGCCCGCTCTGGTCAAGCGCAAGCGGGGGCATGGCTGGGCAGGCGGAGAGCGCAGAGGGCCAGGCGCGCACCACGAAACAAAACGGAAACACGACCCGACATGGCGAATTTTTGCGCAAAATGTGCCATTTGGGGCTGACATGGCGCATCATGTGCCATAAATTCGCAACGCGGAACATTTTAGAACATTATGCGCCATATCCAAAAGACATGTCACGCCGGTGCGACACATGAACTTCGATCCCCAAAAGCCATTCAACGATCTTCCGCCTCTGCCGCCGCGGGCCGACATCGAAACGCGCCCGATCCTCAAGTCGTGCATCGCAGCCCATGCGGCCCTTGCCGAGCTGCGCCAAGCGGGCAACCTCATTCCCAACCCCTCGGTATTGATCAATACCATTCCGCTGCTCGAGGCGCGAGACAGCTCGGAAATCGAGAACATCGTCACCACGACGGACGCATTGTTTCGACAGGCCAGCCTCAACGAGAAAAACGCCGACCCGGCCACCAAGGAGGCCCTTCGCTACCGCACCGCACTGCGCCGCGGCTTCGATTCAATCCTGCGCCAACCGCTTTCTACGAACACCGCCATTGAAATCTGTCGCATCATAAAAGACACGCAAATTGCGATCCGGAATACGCCGGGCACGAAATTGGCCAATCCTGCCACCGGTGCGGTCATTTACACACCGCCCGAAGGAGAAACGGTGATCCGCGAGAAGCTTGCGAACTGGGAGCGCTTTCTCCATGAGCAGCAAGAGATTGATCCGCTTGTGCGGCTTGCCGTACAGCACTACCAATTCGAAGCGATCCACCCATTTGCCGATGGCAATGGCCGCACCGGCCGGGTGCTCAACATCCTCTTTCTGATCCAAACAGGACTGCTGGAAACTCCCATCCTCTATCTGAGCCGCGCGATTTTGCAGACACGTCGCGACTATTATCGACTGCTTCTGCAAGTAACGCGCGAAGGGGCCTGGGAGCCATGGATCGCATACATGTTGAGATGCATCGAGGAGACCGCCAGATGGACGACGCAAAAAATCCATGCCGTTCGCCGGCTCATGGCCCATACGGCGGACCATGTACGCTTGGCCGCACCGACGAGCTATTCCCATGAGCTGGTGGAGCTGATCTTTGCCCTGCCTTATGTGCGGATCGCAAATCTGGTCGAGGCGGGGCTGGCTGAGCGCCATCGCGCAGGATACCATCTGAGGGAGCTTGCTCGGGTTGGTGTGTTGAGGGAGATCAGGGCGGGTCGTCAGAAACTTTTCTTTCATCCAAAATACTTTGCGCTTCTGACAAGCGACGAGCATGACTTCGCACCCTACGACATGCCCGAAGAGCCGGCGCCCAAGGAGCGGAAAGGACAGCGGAGGTGGAGGAAGGCCCATGCCGAATGAGGCGGCCAGCCGCGAGGCACGAGATGCGCGAGATGGTCCGCGCGCGCGTCTTGAGGCGGTGCGCACGCGCATTGCCGAGGCTGCCCTTAGCGCGGGGCGCGCGCCCGAAAGTGTGACCCTCATCGCCGTCTCAAAAACCTTCGGGGCGGACGCCATTGCCCCCGTCATCGAGGCGGGCCAGCGCGACTTTGGTGAGAACCGCGTCCAAGAGGCCAAGGACAAGTGGCCGGCGCTGCGCGAGGGGCGGCCCGACATCCGCCTTCATCTCATCGGGCCATTGCAGTCCAACAAGGCGCGCGACGCGGTCGCCCTCTTCGATGTCATTCACACCATCGACCGGCCCAAGATCGCCCGCGCCATCGCCGCCGAGATGGCCCGGCAGGCCCGCGCGCCCACCCTTTTCGTCCAGGTCAATACCGGCGAGGAGCCGCAAAAGGCGGGCGTTGCACCTGGCGCCCTAGCCGACCTGCTCACCCTCTGCCGCGACGAGCTCGGGCTTGCGATCGCGGGCCTCATGTGCATTCCGCCCATCTCAGAGCCGCCCCAAGCGCATTTCGCGCAGCTCGCGCGCCTGGCCGCCGAGCACGGCCTTGCTGCGCTCTCAATGGGCATGAGCGCCGATTTTGAGGCGGCCATTCGCCTGGGCGCCACCCATGTGCGCGTCGGCAGCGCCATCTTCGGGCCGCGTGGCTAACTGCCGGGATGGAGAGCCAGCTCCCGAAGCCGGCAAATCGCCCAGTCTACAGTTGGAGACTTCGAAAAACCTCTCTTTCACGTCATCACCCGGCGTGACCGGGTGATCCAGGGGCCGAAAACGCGGCGTTTGCCGCTCTGGATTGCCGGGTCAAGCCCACTGCTGTCCGGTAGATTTTTCTGGACATGGCGCATGGCATTGATTCTAACCCGGTTCCAGATGTTTTGCGGATTTGGGACACGGATCGGAGGACAATGCCATGCGCCATCAAAATAGCGTATTTCACGGTC
>WGBL01000093.1 GCA_015494375.1 Hyphomicrobiales bacterium
GATCTATGGCCCGGCCTTCCGATAGGACAGCTCTTGGCGCGGATCCAAGCCAGGCTTCGCCGGCGCCAGTGGACGAACAGGCTCGGCATAGCGTTTGCGGGCGGGCTCGGAGACGAGGGTGAGCTCGGGATAACGAAGCGCGGTCAGCTTGCCGCCGAAACAGCACCCGGTGTCGATGCAGGCCGTCCGGCCGAGCAGGCGCGCCTCGCGCATCGGCGTGTGGCCATAGACGATGAGCGCTTCGCCTGTGTAATCGCGGGCCCAATCGAGGCGCACCGGCAGGCCGTATGCGTCGCGCTCGCCCGTCGTGTCGCCATAGAGGCAGAAACGCCGGACATCATCGCTCCTCTTGCCGATCAGGTCGGCCCGGATGCCGGCGTGGGCAACCACCAGTGCGCCGCCGTCAAGCCATAGATAGAGTGGCAACCCCTCGAGGAACGCACGCACCTTGTCCTTAAAGGGCTCGCTTTCCTTCTCCATCTGGGCGATCGTCGCCTCGAGGCCGTGGCTGATCGTGACCTTGTTGCCGGCCAGCCAGCGGCGAAACTTGTCGTCGTGATTGCCGGGAATAGCAAAGCCGATGCCGGCCTCGGTCGCCGCCATGGCAATGCGCAGGGCATCGGGGCTCCTCGGCCCACGGTCAACGAGATCGCCGACGAAAACGAGGCGCCGGCCCTTGGGCGCAACCACTTCGACCGTGCGCTCGCCCTCGCGATCGTGGTGCCAGGTGAGCCGATAGCCGAGCGCGCCGAGCAGCGCTTCAAGCTCGTCGGTGCAGCCGTGGACATCGCCGATGATGTCAAAGGGGCCGCGTTCTCGGCGGCGGTCAATCAATCCAGAATATATGCCAGAACGCATGCTCGAATAGTTGCCAGAATGGGTGGGGCCCGGTTGACCTCGACCGGCCAGTGGTGAGGGGCTGCGAGGCTGCGGGCAGTCTCTATCGCGAACAAAACGAATGGTCTCTATCACAAAGAAAAAACGCTGATAAGCCGAGATCGCAAGCGTCCATGTGCGCCTATGGGCAATGGGCCTTGCGAAACTCAGTCTTCTGGATTGCGCCAAAAGCAGTCGTTCATTCACTCAGGCGCGAGATCGGCAAGTGTGGCGGTGGGGGTGATCGCCTCGCCCGAGAGCCTGAGCTCGATGAGCGCCGGGCGGCCGCAGGCAAGCGAACGCTCGAACGCCCCGCGGAAGTCGAGGGTGCGCTCGACCACCTCGCCATGGGCACCGAAGCTTAGGGCAAGCGCTGCAAAGTCGGGATTGTGGAGCGTCGTGCCAATCACGCGGCCCGGATAGCTGCGCTCCTGATGCATGCGAATGGTGCCGTACATGGCGTTGTTGGCAACGATCACCACAAGCCTAAGGCCGTATTGCACGGCGGTTGCGAGCTCCTGGGCGGTCATGAGAAAGCAGCCATCGCCGGCAAAGGCGACGACCGTGCACCCGGGATGGGCGAGCTTGGCGGCGATGGCGGCCGGCAAGCCATAGCCCATGCTGCCAGCGGTGGGGGCCAATTGGCTCGGGTAGCGCTTGTACTGGTAATAGCGATGGAGCCAGGCGGTATAGTTGCCGGCACCGTTGGTGATGATGGCATCCTCGGGCAGCATGTCGGAGAGCATAGCCACGATCTGCTCGAGCTTGACCGGGCCCGGGGAGAGGCGGGGGATGAGGAAGTCCTCATAGTCGCGGCGCGCCTCCTCGCGCCAGCTGCGCCAATGGCGCCGATGGGCGGCCTCGGGCAGCGGCAGATCCTTGAGTGCGGCGACGAAAGCCTCAGGCGTTGCCACGATCCCGAGGTCGGGCCGGTAGACATGGCCGAGCTCGTCGGCGCTCGGGTGAACGTGAACGAGGAACTGGCGCGGTGCGGGTGCCTCGAGCAGCGTGTAGCCCGAGGTGGTCATCTCGCCGAGCCGGGCGCCCACGGCAATCAGCAGATCGGCCTCCCTGATACGCGCGGCAAGCGCCGGGTCGATGCCGATGCCCGCATGGCCGACATAGCACGGGTGGCGGTTGTCGATGTGGTCCTGACGGCGGAAGGCGGCGACGAGCGGCATGTCGGCGCGGGCGGCAAAGGCCTCGAGCGCGGCCCGGCTCTCGTCCGACCAGCCACAACCACCGATGATCATCAGCGGCCGGCGGGCTTTGGCGAGCGCCTCGGCAAGCGCCGCCATGTCTTCCTCGCGCACCCCGGGAGTGGGGGCACGGGCCATGGGCGCTCCCGGCATGGGGGGGGCATCGGGCAACGGGGCATCGCGAGGCGCGGG
>WGBL01000094.1 GCA_015494375.1 Hyphomicrobiales bacterium
CGAAGGCAAGGTTGAGGTCGACTTCGAGACCGCGCGCAGGCTGTTCACGCTTATTTGTGCGCTGCATTGGAAGGGCTGAGAGCTGAGGGCTGAGGGCGGTGACGAGCGCGAGCGAAGCGGCGAACGAGCTCCCGAGCGCCGTGCTCTTTGCCTGCAATCAGAATGCGGTGCGCTCGCCGATGGCGGCTGCCATCCTCCGCCACCTCTCTGGCGGCCGCATCTATGTCGCCTCGGCCGGGGTGCGTGCGGGCACGCCCGACCCCTTCGTTGCCGAAGTCATGAACGAGCTTGGCATCGACCTCTCGCACCACGAGCCCATCAGTATCGCCGATCTCCACGACACCTCATTTGATGTCGTCATTACACTGAGCCCCGAGGCTCATCACCAGGCGCTCGAGCTCACCCGCACCATGGCGGTCGAGGTGGAGTACTGGCCCACCATGGACCCGACGATCATCGAGGGCAATCGCGAGCAGCGGCTCGAGGCCTATCGTGCCTGCCGCGACGGGCTTTTTGCGCGCATCAAGAGGCGCTTTCCGATCTCGGGGGCACCGGTGGTTTGATCGCGCCGAGCGAACAACGTGGCGCGAGGTGTAAGGCTTTGATTTGGATCTCTGGAACGTGTTCAACTTACATGCATGGATAGCCGGCGTTCTGGAAATAGGCGGCGCCATTGATCGGGCCGCTGATGACGCAGGGTGCCTCGATGCGATCATGCCTGAGCGCAGCAATGAAGGTCATCGTGCGCCAGTGGCCGGGGTGTTGCGAGTGCAAGCGAACCAATGAAGCGCAATGGCCGCGGCATTGGAGACGTTGAGGCTCTCGACGGCGCCACGGGTCGAGATGCGGCAAAGCAGATCGCAATGGGCCCGTGTCAGTTGCCGCAGACCGCGGTCTTCCGCCCCGAGCACAATCGCAAGCGGGCCGCTTAAGGGGCTGTCCTCGAGAGCCCTCGAGGCCTCGCCGGCAAGACCAAGCCGCAGGAGACCCGCCGCGCCAATCGCCCGGAGCGTACGCGCAAGATTGGTGACAAGGACCACCGGGACATGCTCGAGTGCACCCGAGGCGGCTTTGGCGAGTGCCCCTTCGAGGGGCGGAGCGCCTCTTTTCGGAATCACCACGGCAACGGCGCCAAAGGCGCTGGCCGAGCGCAGGATGGCGCCGACATTGTGCGGGTCGGTGACTTGATCGAGGATGAGGATTGCGCCCGCATTTGCTATCGCCCGCTCGAGGATCGTCTCGAGGGCGACGGCCGGCAGGGGCCGTGTCTCGAGCAACGCCCCCTGGTGGACAACACCGGCCCCGAGGCGCCGGTCGAGGTCGCCGGGTGTGACCGGTGTGAATGTCGTTGATCGTTGCGCCAAAGCCTCGCCGAGGCGCCGCGCAGCGTTGGCCGTGAGGTAGAGACCCTCGAGTGCGCGCATTGGGTTGGCGAGGGCGGCCGCCACCGCATGGATGCCATAAATCCTCACCAGCGAATCGCGACGCTCACATTGGCCTTCGCCACGCCCGGGCGTTGCCGGCCGCCTGGGGCGTGCCTGCCGGCCGCGGCCTTTTGCCCGGCGCGCTGCATCTCGGGCCATGGCTCAGGGTTTCCTCTCAACGACCCTTCAATGTCAAATAATGTCAAATAATGTCAAATGCCAATGCCGCTTCAACATGAGCACCACGCTCACGCCCACCGCACAAATGCGAAAAATGTGGGACAGTCGCCCACACAGTTAGGCAGAGCCCAACTCGTATAGGCAAACCAATGGCTCCTCACAATGGCTGTGGGAAGACGCCAGGCGCAGCGTAGGCGGCAAGCGCCGGCATCGCACCCCACGCCCGCGCCGCCAGATGGGGATTTGCAGTTGACAGGGCCGCGGCCAGTTACCATAAGCACAGCGCAGCCGCGCGTTGTTTTGGCCCTCTTTGGGCCTGTTGCCCGGGCCTTGAGGGCGGACCTTTGAGCCAGAGTTCTGGAGGGGTGCCCGAGTGGTTAAAGGGGACGGGCTGTAAACCCGTTGGCTATGCCTACGCTGGTTCGAATCCAGCCCCCTCCACCATTCAGGTGCCAGATTGAGGTGCCAGATGTCAGATGTCAGAAACAAACTGACACCTGATACGTGTCACCCGACAAGCTGAGCCTGATATCTGGCACCTGACACCTGATACCTGAATCTGGCACCTGAAAGCGGGTGTAGCTCAATGGTAGAGCAACAGCCTTCCAAGCTGAAGACGGGGGTTCGATTCCCCTCACCCGCTCCAAGGCGCACCTTTCACCACATGATGGCTATGGCGCACGACCCCACAAAAGTTGCTACGTGAGGGCAGCTGTCGGGCGGGGTGGAAATCGCCCCGTGGGAGCACATGTTGTCCCATGGGAGCGTCGTTCTCAGGTGGGGCGGCGCTCAAGACCGGTCTCAATTGCTCAGGGCACCCATCGGCTCCCATCAACCCCATCCATCGGCCGCCATTCACCCCCCATCCGCCCCCTTGTCGGAGAATTCCCCTAGACAAGAGGGCGAC
>WGBL01000095.1 GCA_015494375.1 Hyphomicrobiales bacterium
CCTCAGGCGCTTGCGCCACACAATCACGCTATCGCCATCCAGCCCCGTCAGCTGGAACACGTTCTTTGCCAAATCGACACCAATCGTTGTAATGCTCGTCATGGACCTTTCCCTTCATGTCTCACGGACGCCGTCCGTGCATGGGCCAATGAGCCCGGAGCCTCGCTCACAAGAGGCCTACGGGAAAGGTCCATCCCATCATCGCCGGGCTACCCGCCTTCGCGGGCACAGGCATGACCCGGCGATCCAGCGTCAAGGGCCGCAACCGTCTTTGTCCGTCGCCCTGGATGCCCGGGGCTGCTCCCCGGGTCAAGCCCGGGGACGGGCATGAGGTGGGGAAGGCGGACATAACGAGGTTTGTGTTTCGCGATTTGCCGTCAATCGGAACGGCTCGATCACCTGGCTCGGCGGTATCAGAGAGATCCGATACACGGGAGCCATCAAACCCTCCACGGGGGTTTCAATGGCACGACTCGACGCTAGCTGGTCTCGACCCCGGGCAGAAAAAGGTGTGCGCGGCAAATCTCGGCTTGATTTTGTCACGCTCGCTTACCATTCTCTCGCCCAGACTGCGAGGCGCCACGAAAGGCCAATCGTTGGCCGTGCGGCGCGCCGGCATGAATGCTTATGCGCCCCTTATGAGCCGATGGGTCAGCTGGGCCGATGGGACAGCGGCCGAGCCCCGGAGGCAAGACGCGGCGGCGGGCTTTCTGAGGGTACGGCCAATCACCGGCCCAAGGGATGGCGCAGGAACCGGGAGCAGATGGCCGGGCGCAGAGAAGTGACGGCGTCGGCGTAGCCTCGGAGTAAGCGGCGCGTGGCGCAAGAATGGGATATCGATTCGAGAGGACTGATGGCTAAAGAGGAGCTGTTGGAGTTTCCGGGCGAGGTGATCGAGCTTTTGCCCAATGCGACGTTCCGGGTTCGGCTCGAGAACGACCACGAGATCATCGCACACACGGCGGGGCGGATGCGCAAGAACCGCATCCGCGTGCTGACGGGCGACAAGGTATTGGTCGAGATGACCCCCTATGACCTTACTAAGGGACGCATCATCTATCGCTTCAAGTAGTCCCGAGACGCCGGGTCAGGAGACGCTTCGCCAGCGGCGTGCGCGCACAAAGCCGACCGGTCGCAGGGCGCAATTGCGCCCGAAACTCGTTCTGGCGAGCGCCTCGCCGCGCCGGCTCACGCTTTTGTCGCAAGTGGGCATCGAGCCCGACGCCCTGCGCCCCGTCTCGATCGACGAAAGCCCGCAGAAGGGCGAGGCGCCGCGCTCGCTCGCGGTTCGGCTCGGGCGCAAGAAGGCCGAGGTGGCCCGCGATCAGATCGTCAACGACGAGGCCCTGGCCGATGCCTATATACTGGCGGCCGACACCGTCGTTGCTGTGGGGCGCCGCATTTTGCGCAAGCCCCAATATGTCGAGGAGGCGGTGGCCGCGCTCCAGCTCTTATCGGGCCGCTCGCACAAGGTGATCACGGCGGTCTACCTGATCACCCCGCACGATCGGGTGCGCAAGCGCGTGGTCACCACCCGGGTGCGTTTCAAGCGCCTTTCGAGCGAGGAGATCGACAGCTATGTGGCCTCGCGCGAGTGGCGCGGCAAGGCCGGCGGCTATGCCATCCAGGGGGTCGCCGGCGTCTTCGTGCAGCGCCTTGTCGGCTCCTACACCAATGTCGTCGGATTGCCGCTCACGGAGGTGGTGAACCTTCTCGTTGGCGAAGGCTTTCCGGTCTATTTCAACTGGCTCAAGATTGGTGAGGCCGATGGCGACTGACGGCGGGAGCGGAGCGGGCACGGGCAGAGGTGTGGGCGCCAGAGATGTGGGCGCCGGCAGCGGGTCGGACGGCGCCAGCAAGGCGAGCGACGGCGGCAAGGCGGGCGCTGGCGGCAGCTCGGACAACGCCGGCAAGGCGGGCGTCGGTGGCGACCGGCCGCAGAAACGCAAACGCAATGGTGCCGCGCGCTGCCCCATCTGCAAGGCGCCGACGGCTCGCAAATTCCGGCCCTTCTGCTCAAAACGCTGTGCCGATGTCGATCTCGGCCGCTGGCTCACAGGTGCCTATGCCATCCCCGGCCATCCCGACGCGGAGGAGGATGGCGAGCCCGCTGCTGCACTGCCGGGCGATGACCCACACGCCGAGGAGGAAAACTGACGCGCCGTCAGGCGCTTTCGATGAGTACGCGCCAGGCGGCCTCGTCGAGCACCTCGATGCCGAGCTCGCGCGCCTTCTTGAGCTTTGAGCCCGCCCCGGGCCCCGCCACCACAAGGTCGGTGCGCTTCGACACAGAGCCCGCGACCTTGGCCCCCAGCCTCTCGGCCTGGGCCTTGGCCTCGGAGCGGGTCATGTGCTCGAGCGTGCCTGTAAAGACGATGGTCTTGCCGGCAATGGCGCTTGCCGCGCGCTCCTCTTCGCGGACGGGCTCGACGGTCACCTCGCTCAGCAGGTCCTCGACCACCTCGCGGTTGTGCGGCTCCTCGAAGAATGTGACGAGGGCATCGGCGACCACGGGGCCGATGCCGTCGATCGCGATAAGCTCGCGATAGGCCTCGCTGTCGGGATCGCGCGCGGCCTCGAGCGCCGCGATGAGGTTCTCGATCGTCCCGAAGCTCTTTGCGAGCAGGCGCGCCGTGGTCTCGCCCACATGGCGGATGCCGAGCGCATAGAGGAAACGGTCGAGCGGGATCCGCCGCCGCGCCTCGATGGCGGCCATGAGATTAGCGATGGACTTCGCGCCCCAGCCCTCCTTCTCCTCGAGTTTGAGCTCACCGGCGCGTTGGCGCGCGGGCAGCCGAAAGATATCACCCGGTCGCCTGACGAGGCCGTCGCGCCAGAATGCGGCGATCTGCTTCTCACCGAGCCCCTCGATATCAAAGGCGCTGCGCGAGACGAAATGGCGGAGCCGCTCGATGATCTGAGCGGGGCAAATGAGCCCGCCCGTACAGCGCCGCACCGCATCCTCGCGCCCCGTCTTCGGGTTGACCTCGCGCACCGCAAGGCTTCCGCAAACGGGGCATCTGGTGGGAAACGCGAACGGTCTGGCGCCCTTCGGTCGGCGTTCGAGAACCACCTCGACGATCTGCGGGATGACGTCGCCCGCCCGCTGAACAACGACGGTATCGCCGATCCGCACATCCTTGCGCTTGATCTCGTCCTCGTTGTGAAGGCTCGCATTCTGCACCACCACCCCGCCGACGGTGACGGGCGCAAGCTTGGCGACGGGTGTGAGCGCGCCCGTCCGCCCCACCTGGATTTCGATATCCCTGACGATGGTCGTGGCCTTCTCGGCCGGGAACTTCTGCGCAATTGCCCAGCGCGGCGCCCGTGAGACGGCCCCGAGCCGCGCCTGCCAGTCGAGCCGATCGACCTTCCAGACGATGCCGTCGACATCATAGTCGAGGAGAGCGCGATCGGCTTCAAGCGCCTCATAGTAGCGGGCGATCCCGGCCATCTCGGTAATGCGCTCGATGCGCGGATTGACTGGAAACCCCCAGGCTTTGAGCCGCTGGAGCATCTGCCAGTGGGTGCGTTCGGGCATCGCGCTCACCTCGCCCCAGCCCCAGGCAAACAGCGCCAGGGGGCGGGCGCGGGTCACCTCCGGATCCTTCTGCCTGAGCGAGCCGGCAGCGGCATTGCGCGGATTGGCGAAGGTCTTAGCGCCTTCGGCCTCGAGGCGGGCGTTGAGGGCGGTGAAATCGCTGCGGCGCATATAGATCTCGCCGCGCACCTCGAAGACCGTTGGAAAGTCGGCGGCCGCGATCGCCTCGGGCACCTCGGCAATGGTGCGCACATTGGCGGTGACGTCCTCGCCCTCATAGCCGTCGCCGCGAGTGGCCGCCACCACGAGCCGCCCCCCTTCATAACGCAGCGAGATCGACAGACCGTCGATCTTGGGCTCGCCAACGACGACAACCGGCTCATCTTCCCCAAGCCCCAGAAAGCGGCGGATGCGCTCGAGAAAATCGCCGACCTCGGCGACACTGAAGGCATTGGCGAGCGAGAGCATGGGCTCGGCATGGACGACCTTGGCAAAGCCACTGGCAGGCGGGGCGCCGACGCGCCGGCTGGGGCTGTCCGCGCGCACGAGATCGGGAAAGCGCGCCTCGATGGCGTCGTTGCGGGCGCGCAGGGCGTCATACTCGGCGTCGGAGATACGGGGCGCGTCCTCGAGATAGTAATAG
>WGBL01000096.1 GCA_015494375.1 Hyphomicrobiales bacterium
CGATCGACTGCGCGGCGATCACGCCCACAGCCTCGCCGATATTGACGGGCGTGCCGCGGGCGAGATCGCGGCCGTAGCATTTGGCACACACGGCACGGCCGCTCTCGCAGGTGAGCACCGAGCGAATGCGCACCTCCTGCACCTGACATTCGTCGATGCGCTCGGCCGCCCGCTCCTCGATAAGCTCGCCGGCGGCGACAATCACCTCGCCGCTCGCCGGGTCGATGATGTCGTCGGCCGCCGTCCGGCCGAGGACACGGTCGCCGAGCGAGACTACAACGTTGCCCGCATCGACCACCGCGCGCAGCGAAATGCCCGCATCGGTGCCGCAATCCTCCTCGATGACGATGCAGTCCTGGGCGACATCCACCAGCCGGCGGGTCAGGTAGCCGGAGTTGGCGGTCTTGAGCGCGGTGTCGGCAAGCCCCTTGCGTGCGCCGTGTGTGGAGTTGAAGTATTCGAGCACACTGAGCCCCTCCTTGAAATTGGAGGTGATCGGTGTCTCGATGATCTCGCCGGACGGCTTGGTCATGAGGCCGCGCATACCGGCGAGCTGTTTCATCTGCGCCGGCGAGCCACGGGCGCCCGAATGCGCCATCATGTAGATCGAGTTGATGGCATGGTGTCCGCCGCCTTCCTTATCGACATGAATGGCCGAGATGCGGTCCATCATCTCCTTGGCCACCCGGTCGGTGCACTTGGCCCAGGCGTCGATCACTTTGTTGTATTTCTCGCCCTTGGTGATGAGAGCATCCTGATATTGCTGCTCATACTCTCTGACGCGCTTGCGGGTCTCCTCGATGATCGCCTCTTTGTTCTCGGGAATGACCATGTCGTCCTTGCCGAAGGAGATGCCGGCCTTGCAGGCGTGATAGTAGCCAAGCCCCATGATCCGATCGCAAAAGATCACCGTCTCCTTCTGGCCGCAATTGCGGTAGACCGCATCGATGAGCCCCGAGATGGCGCCCTTGGTCAACAACTGATTGACGAGCGAGAAGCTGATCCCGGGCCGGCGCGGCAAAAGCTCGCCGATAAGCATGCGGCCCGGCGTGGTATCGACCACCTCGGTCACCTCCTCGCCCTTCTCGTTGACGCTGGTGACGCGCCCCTTGATCTTGGCGTGAAGCGACAGCACGCCCGCGTCGAGCGCGTGATGCAGCTCGGCCAGACCGCCGATCAGCATGCCCTCGCCCCGCTCGCCCTCCATCTCGAGCGAGAGATAGTAGAGCCCGAGGATGATGTCCTGGCTCGGCACGATGATGGGCGAGCCATTGGCGGGATGGAGAATATTGTTCGTCGACATCATGAGTACGCGCGCCTCGAGCTGCGCCTCGAGCGAGAGCGGCACATGCACGGCCATCTGGTCGCCGTCAAAGTCGGCATTGAAGGCGGCGCAAACGAGCGGATGAAGCTGGATCGCCTTGCCCTCGATGAGCACCGGCTCGAATGCCTGGATGCCGAGGCGATGGAGCGTGGGCGCACGGTTGAGCAGCACCGGATGCTCGCGAATGACCTCGTCGAGAATGTCCCAGACCTCGGGCTTTTCCTTTTCGACGAGCTTTTTCGCCTGCTTGACCGTTGTCGCATAGCCCTTGGCATCGAGGCGGGCGTAGATGAAGGGCTTGAAGAGCTCGAGCGCCATCTTCTTGGGCAAGCCGCACTGATGGAGCTTGAGCTCCGGCCCCACCACGATCACCGAACGGCCCGAGTAATCGACGCGCTTGCCGAGCAGGTTCTGGCGGAAACGGCCCTGCTTGCCCTTGAGCATATCAGCGAGCGACTTGAGCGCGCGCTTGTTGGCGCCCGTGATCACGCGCCCCCGGCGGCCGTTGTCAAAGAGCGCATCGACCGACTCCTGGAGCATGCGCTTCTCATTGCGGATGATGATGTCGGGCGCCTTGAGCTCCATCAGCCGCTTCAGGCGGTTGTTGCGATTGATCACGCGGCGGTAGAGATCGTTGAGATCGGAGGTCGCAAAACGCCCGCCGTCGAGCGGCACCAGCGGGCGCAGCTCGGGCGGAATCACGGGGATGACCGTCATGATCATCCACTCCGGCCGGTTGCCCGACTGGATGAAGGCCTCGATCACCTTGAGGCGCTTGGCGAGCTTTTTCTGCTTGAGCTCCGAGGTCGATTCGGCGATTTCCTGGCGCAGCCGATCGCGCTCGTACTCGAGGTCGATGGCCTCGAGAAGCTCGCGGATCGCCGCCGCACCGATGCCGGCGGTAAACGCGTCCTCGCCCCAGCGCTCCTGGGCCTCGAGATACTCGTCTTCCGAGAGCAGCTGGTGCATCTCGAGGTCGGTCTCAAGCCCTGGCTCAATGACGATGTACTTCTCGAAATAGAGAACCCGTTCGAGGTCCTTCAAGGTCATGTCGAGCAAGAGGCCGATGCGGCTCGGCAGCGACTTGAGAAACCAGATATGCGCCACGGGCGCGGCCAGCTCGACATGGCCCATGCGCTCGCGCCGCACCCTCGCCTGTGTCACCTCGACGCCGCATTTCTCGCAGATGACGCCCTTGTACTTCATGCGCTTGTACTTGCCACACAAGCACTCGTAGTCCTTTGTGGGCCCGAAAATGCGGGCGCAGAAAAGCCCGTCGCGCTCCGGCTTGAAGGTCCGGTAGTTGATCGTCTCGGGCTTTTTGATCTCGCCATAAGACCAGGAGCGGATCTGCTCTGGGCTGGCAATCGAGATCCTGATCTGGTCGAACGTATGGGCCGGGGTCTGGGGGCTGAAGAGCTTGGCGACCTCTTGGTTCATCCGGTCATCTCCTGGCGATCATCTCCTGGGCTGTCACGGCCGGCTCGCACGGGCAAATCGCTTGCAGCAGGCCGATCTATCGTGCCGCAATGCGCATCACACTGCGGGCTCGGGATGCGGGATGCGCCTGCGGCATTGTTGGCTCGCAATAGCTTCCGATATCTTCGTCTCTTACTGCTCTTATCGTCACTGCTCTTATCGTCAGTAGGGTCTCTGATTGCGCGGCACTTGCGCCAAAGTCACCACACTCCTGCTGTCTGCTCTCTCCTCCGGTTCGGCTGCGCTCTTGAGGTCAGTCGGCTGTGCTTTCAATGTCAGTGGCGGCTTTGAGCGCGGCAGCGGTTCAGGGGCTGCGAAGGGCCCGCCAGCCCCTATTCCGCCGGCGTCGGCAAGCTTGGCGGCAGCTCATCGATGGGCTCGGGGGCGGCATCGTCCCCCTGGCTGTCGAGGAGCTCGACATTGAGGCCGAGGGCGCGCATTTCCTTCACAAGCACATTGAAGGACTCGGGGATACCCGCCTCGAAGGTATCGTCGCCACGCACAATGGATTCATAGACCTTGGTGCGGCCAGCCACATCATCCGACTTGACTGTGAGCATCTCCTGGAGCGTGTAGGCCGAGCCGTAGGCCTCGAGCGCCCAAACCTCCATCTCGCCGAAGCGCTGGCCGCCGAACTGCGCCTTGCCGCCCAGGGGCTGCTGGGTGACGAGGCTGTAGGGCCCAATTGAGCGGGCGTGAATCTTGTCGTCGACCAGGTGGTGGAGCTTCAAGAGATACTTGTAGCCCACCGTTACCTTGCGATCGAACGGCTCACCGGTGCGGCCGTCGTAAAGTGTCACCTGGCCCGAGGAGTCAAAGCCCGCCGCTTCCAGCATCCGCACGATGTCATCCTCGTGCGCACCATCGAAAACGGGCGTCGCGATGGGCACGCCGGAGCGCAGATTCTCGCCGAGCTCAACGAGCTGCTCATCGTTGAGCGAAGCGATGGTCTCGTCCTTGCCGTAGACCGTCTTGAGGATGTCCTTGAGCGGCTTGAGCTTGCCCGAAGCGCGGTATTGCTCGACCGCCTCGCTGATCTGGCGGCCGAGGCCATGGCAGGCCCAGCCCAGATGCGTCTCGAGGATCTGGCCGACATTCATCCGGCTCGGCACCCCCAGCGGATTGAGCACAATGTCGACCGGCGTGCCGTCCTCGAGATAGGGCATGTCCTCGACCGGCACGATCTGGCTGATGACACCCTTGTTGCCATGCCGGCCCGCCATCTTGTCGCCGGGCTGCAGCTTGCGTTTGACGGCCACGAACACCTTGACCATCTTCATGACGCCGGGCGGCAGCTCGTCACCGCGCTGGAGCTTGTCGACCTTGTCGACAAAGCGCCGCTCGAGACTCTTCTTGGCGCTCTCGTACTGCTTGCGGATGGCCTCGACGGCGGCCATGGCCTTCTCGTTGACGAGGGCGATCTCCCACCACTGGCTGCGGGGGATGGAGTCGAGGATGGCAGCCGTCAGCCGTGTGCCCTTGCGCGCCTCTTTGGGGCCCTTGGCGACCTCCTTGTTGAGAAGCGCATCACGCAGGCGGGCATAGACGTTGCGATCGAGAATCTGCATCTCGTCGTCGCGGTCCTTGGCGAGCCGCTCGATCTCCTCGCGCTCGATCGCCATGGCCCGCTCGTCCTTGTCGACGCCGTGGCGATTGAACACCCGCACCTCGACAACGGTTCCGGTGGCGCCCGGCGGCAGCTTGAGCGAGGTGTCACGAACGTCGGAGGCCTTTTCGCCGAAGATGGCACGAAGCAGCTTTTCCTCGGGCGTCATCGGGCTTTCGCCCTTGGGCGTGATCTTGCCCACCAGAATGTCGCCCGGCTTCACCTCGGCACCGATATAGACGATGCCCGCCTCATCGAGGTTCTTGAGCGCCTCCTCAGAGACGTTGGGGATGTCGCGGGTGATCTCCTCGGGCCCGAGCTTGGTGTCGCGGGCCATGACCTCGAACTCCTCGATATGGATCGAGGTGAAGACGTCGTCCTTGACGATGCGCTCGGAGATGAGGATCGAGTCCTCGAAGTTGTAGCCCATCCATGGCATGAAGGCGACGAGCACATTCTTGCCGAGCGCCAGCTCGCCGAGGTCGGTGGAAGGCCCGTCGGCGATGATGTCGCCCGCCTCAACCCGGTCGCCCACTTTGACGAGCGGGCGCTGGTTGATGCAGGTGTTCTGGTTGGAGCGCTGGAACTTGCGCAGGTTGTAGATGTCAACGCCCGGCTTCGAGGGGTCCTTCTCCTCGGTCGCGCGCACGACAATGCGGGTGGCATCCACCTGGTCGACAATGCCGGTGCGCCGGGCGGCGATGGCAGCGCCCGAATCGCGCGCCACAACCTCTTCCATGCCGGTGCCGACGAGCGGCGCCTCGGCCTTGAGCAGCGGCACCGCCTGGCGCTGCATGTTCGAGCCCATGAGCGCGCGGTTGGCGTCATCGTTCTCGAGGAACGGGATGAGCGCGGCCGCCACCGAGACCAGCTGCTTGGGCGAGACATCGATATAGTCGACCTCGTCGGGCGGCACCATCACCACCTCGCCGGCGCGGCGACACGTGATCAGGTCGCCCTTGAGCTTGCCGTCACGCCCCACCTCGGCGTTGGCCTGGGCGATGGTGTTGCGCATCTCCTCCATGGCCGAGAGATAGACAACCTCGTCGGTCACCTTGCCCTTGACCACCTTGCGATAGGGGCTTTCGATGAAGCCGTACTTGTTGACCCGTGCATAGGTGGCGAGCGAGTTGATGAGCCCGATATTGGGCCCCTCGGGCGTCTCGATGGGGCAGATGCGGCCATAGTGGGTGGGATGGACGTCGCGCACCTCAAAACCCGCCCGCTCGCGTGTGAGCCCCCCCGGGCCCAGGGCCGAAAGCCGCCGCTTGTGGGTGATCTCGGAAAGCGGATTGGTCTGGTCCATGAACTGCGAGAGCTGGGAGGAGCCGAAAAACTCGCGCACCGCGGCGGCGGCCGGCTTGGCGTTGATCAGCTCCTGCGGCGTCACATTCTCGATATCGACCGAGCTCATGCGCTCCTTGATGGCGCGCTCCATGCGCAACAGACCGATGCGGTACTGGTTCTCCAAGAGCTCGCCCACCGAGCGCACACGGCGATTGCCAAGGTGGTCGATGTCGTCGATTTCGCCGCGGCCATCGCGCAAATCGACGAGCGTCTTGAGGACACCGAGGATGTCCTCGCGCCGCAACGTACGCACCGTGTCGGGGCACTCCAGATCGAGACGCATGTTCATCTTGACGCGCCCGACGGCCGAGAGGTCGTAGCGCTCGGGGTCGAAAAAGAGCCCTTCAAAAAGCTTCTCGGCGGCTTCCGGCGTCGGCGGCTCGCCCGGCCGCATGACGCGATAAATCTCGAGCAGCGCCTCCTCGCGATTGGAGGCCTTGTCGGCCTTGAGCGTGTTCAGAATAAAGGCGCCGATGTTGACATGATCGATGTCGAGGATGGGAAACGACTTGACCCCCGCCTCTCTGAACTTAGCGATTATCTCCTCGGTGATCTCATCGCCCGCCTCGCCATAGATCTCGCCGGTTTCCATGTTGACGATATCCTCGGCGAGGTAGCGCCCTGCGAGCTCCTCGTCACCGATCAGGAGCTCCTTAAGCCCCTCTTTGGCGAGCCTGTTGGCCGCAGGCGCAGAGAGCTTCGTGCCCGCCTCGGCCACGACCTTTCCGGTCTTGGCGTCGATGAGGTCGGTGCTTGGCACCACGCCGCGCCAGCGCTCGGCCACAAATGGCACCTTCCAGCCCCCCTTGGCGGCCTTGACGGGGATGTGATCGTAGAAGTGGGCCAGGATCTCCTCATCGTCGAGGCCGAGGGCATAGAGCAGAACCGTCGCCGGCAATTTGCGACGGCGATCGATGCGAACATGGACAATGTCCTTGGCATCAAACTCGAAGTCGAGCCACGAGCCGCGATAGGGGATGATGCGGGCCGCAAACAGCAGCTTGCCCGAGGAATGCGTGCGGCCCTTGTCGTGATCGAAGAAGACACCCGGCGAGCGGTGCATCTGGCTAACGATGACCCGCTCGGTGCCATTGATGATGAAGGTGCCGTTGGGCGTCATGAACGGCATGTCGCCCATGTACACCTCCTGCTCCTTGACGTCCTTGATCGACTTCGCGCCCGTCTCCTCATCGATGTCGAAAACAATAAGGCGGATGCGCACCTTGAGGGGTGCGGCATAGGTCATGTCGCGCTGCTGACATTCCTCGACATCGAACTTGGGCGGCTCGAACTCATAGCCGACGAACTCGAGCATCGCCCGGCCGGAGAAGTCGGTGATCGGAAAGACCGAGCGGAAGACCGCCTCGAGCCCCTCGCTGGCGCGATCGCCGTCGTTTTCTCCGGGCATCAGGAAGGCGTCATAGGAGCGCTTTTGAACCTCGATGAGGTTCGGCATCTCCGCCACTTCCTTGATGCGACCGAATTTCTTTCTGACACGCTTGCGGCCGGTAAAGGTCTCAGCCATTTGAGCTCCTCGCGTTATCGCGCTCTCTCACATCCTCATATCGATCTCAGATCGATCATCGATTGCCGGTGGTTGTCGGCAAGTTCGGCCGTGGTTGCCATCGACGCAGCCGTGGTTGCCATCGTTGCGGTGGCGATCGCTCGTCATTGCGTCCGGCTGCCGCAATTGCCCGTCGTTACATCAGTTGCCCATGACCTCAGCTGCCCATGACTTCAGTTGTCCATGACCTCAATTGCCCATGGCCGCCCGTCGTGACCCAAATTGCCGATGACGGCAGTCATGGCGACAGTCACGGGCGGCTACACGAGCCTCTGCGAACCGAATCGGGTCACAATGCGCGGGCGGGGAGCGGCGCTCGACGCACCCCACCCCGCTCGCAATCCTCTGCTCAAAGACGCCATCGGCGCGCATGCTATTTGAGCTCGACAGTGGCACCGGCCTCCTCGAGCTTTTTCTTGATCTCCTCGGCCTCCTCTTTGGAGACACCTTCCTTGATGGCCTTGCCGCCCGCTTCGACAAGCTCTTTGGCCTCCTTGAGGCCGAGGCCGGTGATACCGCGCACCTCTTTGATGACGTTGATTTTCTTGTCGCCAAAGCTGGTGAGGATGACGTCGAACTCGCTCTTCTCCTCGGCCGCCGCGCCATCTCCACCGGCCGCGCCCGGCACCGCAGCCACGGCCACCGGTGCGGCCGCGCTCACGCCCCACTTGTCCTCGAGCATCTTGGCGAGCTCGGCCGCCTCCAGCACGCTGAGGGCCGACAGCTCGTCGGCAATTTTCTCCAGATCAGCCATGGGAAACCTCTTTCAAGTTCAAATCCGTTGTCTTTCGGTTCGTTGCATTCGGAATTCGATGAACCCCACGAGCTCCAAGAACTGCAGGAGCCAGCTCCAGGAAGACCATGAACGCCATCAACTCCGCTCGTCGTCCGGTTCGTCGCTCGCCCCAGGGCCTCGCGAAGGCTCCACGAAGCCCCGATGCGCTTATGCCGCTTCCGCCTTTTCCGCCCTGGCATTGAGGAGCCGGGCGAGCTGGCCGGCCGGCGCCCCGAGCACCTGTACCAGCTTGCCGGCGGGCGCTTGCAGGAGCCCGATGATCTTGCCCCTCAGCTCATCGAGCGAGGGCAGGCTTGCCAGCTCCTTGACCGCGGCCTCGTCAAGCACCTTGGCCCCCATCGCGCCGCCAAGGATGACGAGGGCCTCGTTCTCTTTGGCGAACTCGACCGCCACCTTGGGCGCCGCCACCGGATCGCTCGAGATGGCGACACAGGTGGGCCCGCGGAAGAGGTCCCGGATGCCCTCGGCCTCGGTGCCTTCGAGCGCCCGCTGAACCAGGCGGTTCTTCGCCACCCGAACCTGGCCGCCGGCCTTTTTCATCTCGCGCCGAAGCTCGGACATCTGAGCCACATTGAGCCCGGCATAGTGGGCGACGACAATGACGCCCGCCTCACTCAGGGTCTTGTTGAAGCTTGCGACGAACTCACGCTTTTGCGCTCTATCCATTCGCTTTCTCCAAATTGCGGGTCGGGGCCTAAGGCCCGCCGCTCCCGCAGCCTCAACCTGCCGTCGCGTTTGCCTCTTGGGCGTCCCTGGAGCCGTCGCTCCCCCGGAGCCGTTCCCCTTTGGAGTCGTCACCCCTTTGGAGCCGTTGCCCCCCTGGAGCTGTTGCCCTCTGGAGCTGTTGCCCCGGCTGAACTGGCCCGCCCGCGACCTCGCGACGACGCTCACTCCCTGTCCCCGAGCTGGTGTGGCACAAATGGGAGAGTCCTTCGGCCACGTGCTCGTCGCGAGTCTCGAAGAGCGGGCGGATCGGCTGCCATTCGCCCCCCTCTTTCGCAGAGCCGCCGAGAGAGGGTGGGCGGAAAAACCGCCATGCCACGCAATTCGATCCCGTCTCATGCAGGCCCGTCATGGCCTGGAGCTGGAGCACAACTGGGCCTCGAGCTTGGCCTATGCTATGGGCCTCGTTCTGGGCCTATGGCCTCGAACTAGGCTTTGAGCACCCGACTCTGCCTCGAGAACACGGCTCGGCTCGGCGCTTGGAACCTTCGGGCTGATCGACGCTCATTGGCCCCATCACCCGAGAGCCGGTTCGTTGCGCTCGTGCCTCGCGCCCTCTTGGGGCCCCCTCCGGCTACCCTCAGGCCCGCCCCCGTGGGAGGCGACGGCTTAAGCCGCGCTTGCGCGCGACACCTGCAATCTCGGACAGGTTGGAGGCTGCCTGCGCCCCGATCCGCGCCCACAAAGCGGGAGCAAAAGCAGAGCGCCAGACCCCTCCTCGCTCCGGGTCGCACCCGGAAATCGCAAATCCGCGAACGCACGAATTCACGACATTGCTTTTCCGAGGTTTTCCGATGACTGTCTGCTGGTTCTTCAGGCCCCGATGGGCCCCCTCCTCTCTTTCTGTCTCTTTCCGTTTTTGTCGGCCTATCGACCTACCGGCCTCATCGACCCTATCCCGTTCGCGTCCATTGGCGCTGCCCATGCGCGACATCAGCCTGGCCGCCGATGCTCCCCTAGCGCTCGCGCCTGGCACCCGCGCCTGGCACCCGCGCTCTCCCGCCGATCCCCCAAGCAGATCAGGCGCCCTCGAGCACGCTCTTTGGATCGACTCTCACGCCCGGCCCCTGAGTCGAAGACAACGCAATCCGCTTGATGTATGTGCCCTTGGCGCCCGACGGCTTGGCCTTGACGATGGCATCGACGAACGCCTTGATGTTTTCGGCCAGTTTTTCTTCATCGAAGCTCGCCTTGCCGACGCCTGCGTGGATGATGGCGCCCGTTTTCTCAACCCGGAACTCGACAGCGCCGCCCTTGGCCGCCTTGACCGCCTCGGCGACATTGGGCGTCACGGTGCCGACCTTGGGATTTGGCATGAGGCCGCGCGGCCCCAGGATCTTGCCGAGCCGGCCCACGAGCGGCATCATGTCAGGCGTGGCGATGCAGCGATCGAAGTTGATATTGCCTTTCTGCACCTCCTCGACGAGCTCCTCGGCGCCGACGATATCGGCGCCTGCGGCCTTGGCCTCCTCGGCCTTCTCGCC
>WGBL01000097.1 GCA_015494375.1 Hyphomicrobiales bacterium
ACCACGAGATTGATACGGTCTATCGCTTTCGCAACTGCGCCCAACTTGACACCATCCTTGCGTCACGACTCGTCGCGACGCTGCTGGCCCTGCCTGAAATCGGCTGCCGCTCTGCCGTGATCTCGCGAGGGGCCTCGCCGCGGCACGATCGTGCCTCGCCCCCATTTGGGCCGGCACGAACAGAGATGGCCGACCAACGGCGGGCACCGCTGGTCGGCACAAGTCTCGGATTACGCTGATCAGAACTTCGTCAGACTACGCTTGTTCATATAGGCCTGCTCGGACAGGCGCGACCACTCGAGCGCGATCTTCCTGAAGCCCATGAAGCTCTCATAGACCTTCTTGGCCATGGGATCAGAATTGCCGGCCGAGGCCAGAACGTCTTTGGCCGCCTCGCCCATGCCCTTGAAGATTTCATCGGAGAACTCGTGCACCTGCACGCCATGCTTGTTGACAAGCGTATCCAGAGAGGCCGAGTTGTTGGCGTTGAACTCCGCTAGCGTCACATTGTTCTCTGAATGCGCAACTGCGGCCAAAATGGTTTGCTCGTTCTTGCTCATCTTGTCCCAGAGGCCGCGGCGCACACCGAGCGAGAGCACAGTGCCCGGCTCGTGAAAGCCTGGAAAATGCATATGCTTGGTGACCTTGTAGAAACCGAAGGCGAGATCGTTATAGGGCCCGACCCATTCCGTGGCATCGATGGTGCCGGCCTGAAGCGCGGGCAGGATCTCGGCGCCGGCGAGTGTCACAGGCGTGCCGCCAAGGGCGCGCACGACATCACCGCCGAGCCCCGGAATGCGCATCTTGAGCCCCTTGAAGTCTTCGAGCGAGGTCACGGGCTTCTTGAACCAGCCGCCCATCTGCACGCCGCTGTTGCCACAAAGGAACGGCTTGACACCGAACTGGCCCGAGACCTCGTCCCAGAGCTTCTGGCCACCTCCATGGTGCACCCAGGCATCCATCTCGTCGGCCCGGAAGCCAAAGGGGACCGCGGCAAAGAATGAGAAGGCCTTGGTCTTGCCCTGATAGTAGTATTCGGCCGAATGGTAGAGGTCCGCGGTGCCCTCCTGGAGCGCATCAAGACACTTCAAGGGATGAACCAGCTCGCCACCGCCATAAAGTTTCACCTTGTATTTGCCTTCGAGTGCAGTCTCGAGGCGCGAAGCGAAACGTGCTGCGCTTGTACCAAGCCCGGGGAACCCCTTGGGCCAGCTCATGACCATTTTGAGCTCTTTGACGCCCTGCGAGATGGCCGGTGCCGGCAACGTCGAAGCGGCGGCAGCGGCGCCGGCGGCGATACCTGTGGTTTTGAGGAAAGTGCGACGATCCATCTGAAATCCTCCCTAGCGGCGCCTGCTCTGCTTGCGAGACCATTGCCGGGAGCAACGCATGTCTGCTCCAAGCCGGCCGATCTCGCAGGCAAGGGCAAAGGGCCGTTTGATCCCGTTGGTGATGGCGGCATCAAAGCCCAATGGCGCGGCAATGACAACCGTCAATTGGCATCGGCGGCTGTCGCTGTCATGACGTGGCTCTGGGTCGGCTTTGAGCTCTGCTCTTTGGTGTTTATGAGCCTGAGCCCAGTGAGACGGGCGAGAAGCTCTGCAAGCCCAGCCGCGCCGGCGTAGCCCTCGAGGCGGACGCGCTCGCGGCCCGCGTCCATGATGACGAGGGTTGGGAGAACGCGGAGCGGGGCCCGCAGCGGATGACCAGCGCTGCCAAGTGCCTCGGCATCGATGATTTCAACAACGTACGAGCGGGCCGCAGCTTCGTCGCCGAGCCCCGCAAGCTGCTGCAGCAGCTCTTTGCGCAACAGCGCGCAAGGGCGGCAATCGGCGGCTTCGAAAAGGACAAGGCGCAAGCCGCCCGGAGGCTCTGAGGGCGATGAGCCACCGGCGAGGCCGCGTTGACTCGCGGCCAGGAGCGCGAGCGCGAGAACGGCGGCCCCGATGGCCCCAAGCCCGCCAGCGAATGCGTCACGGTCGTGTTGTCGGCTCCACACGCTGAGCGAGCAACGCAAGTGCGGCGCCAACCTCTATCGGGCAGCGCCGGGCATGGCCTGCCATCTGCGACCAGGGTTAATGGCGCGAGGGCGGTATCAGGCACCCAACTCGCCCAGCCACCACAAGTTGCCGGGCGTACCCGAGGGCGACAACCGCTAAGGCTGTCAGCCTGTTGTCAGCGGCAGCCGCCTAATCTCGGGCAGTCTCGGGCAATCTCGGGCCGCGGCATTGCTCGGTGTCGCCGACTGCATTGGTGTCGTCACTGTGCAGACTGTGCAGACTGGGCAGGGGGCATTGCTGTTCCGCCGGGCCCCAAAGCGGGAGGCGGGCGGTAACGCGGCCAATGTCGGGTGAGCGGTGGGAGGCAAACAGATGCAAAGGCTCCATTGGCTGTTGGTGGCGCTCATGACCGTGGCCCTGGTGTTTTCCAGTGCTCTTTTCGACAGCGCCTCTGCGCGCAAAGGTCGTGGGCACGGGTTATCGCGCGCCGTCGGATACGGCCTGACGAGCCTCGCCGTGGGGGCAGGCGTTGCCGTCAAGAGCGTGCGCCGGGCGGCCAGGCGAGCCAAGCGGCACCTGCATGGTCATGCGCGCGCCATCCGCAGGCTTGGCTCCAAGCGATCGAAGCGACACGGCAGGCGCCATTCCAAGACGGCAAAGCGGGCATCGCGCGGGGCGTCGACAAGCAGAGCGTCCCGAAGCGCGAGAGCCACGGGGCCCTCCTCCACCGCCAGGCTTACACCCACGAGCGCGCGCGCAAACGCCACGCTTCGCGAGGAAACCATGCTTCTCCAGAAGCGGCTCAATAAGCTCGGCTTCGGGGCGGGGCTCGTCGATGGCATCATGGGTTACAGGACGCGCCGGGCCATCGCCGCATTCCAGGCGAGCATCGGCCATATTCCGACGGGCGAGCCGACCGCCGAGGAGATGGCGCTCCTGTTCAGCCCACAGAGCCCACAGGCCGACGGTAAGATCGCCACGGAGCAGCGGAACAACAGCAAGGGCAATGGAGCGCGCGCACCGGAGCAGCCCCGCGCGCGCCAAACCAAGACCGGGCCGGCGCGCCGCCATGAGGCCGTCGAAGGCAAAGCCGTCGCGAGCCTCGGGGGCGAAGGCACCAATGCGCCCGCCGCTGACTCAGCTGCCGTTGGCTCAAGAGCCAAGGCGGGGGTTGCGGCGTCCACTCCTGATGGTGCCAGTGCTGATGGTCTCGGTGCCGATGGTCCCAGTGCCGATCGCCAAAGCGAGCCCGTGCCGCTCGTGCCCGATGCACGCTGGGACGTGGCCGCGGAACTGCCGGGTGTACGCTATCTGAAGCGCCTCGCGGACAAGCCCGAGACCTGGGAATTCGCCTGTCTTGATCGTGCGCGCGTCTGGCGTTATCGCCGCTGCGGCGACGCCTGGTGCCCAATCGGGGCACGCACCGGCAACGGCCGCGAGCGACTTGACGACATGGGCATCGAGGAGGTTGCCGAGATTCGTTGCGATTAGACCCCATCCGCCGCGCCGCTCAGTTGAGCCAGCCTCACCGCACGTCTTGGTTTCAGGCCCGAGGCAGTCGTTTTTCAGTGGCTCCAAGGCCGCTCCGTCGGAGTGGTGCTAACTTTACCTAACGAGAAACGAGAACACTTTGTAAAGGGGCTCAGGTGTTGCCCCAATAGCCGCATACTGTGTCCCCAAAATCCTGGGCAATGCGTCTCTCTATGCGCCATGTGTGGCAACTCTGCAACTATTCCCCCGGGTTCTTGTGCTAGCGTCCCGAGGTCTTGATGGGAGGCAAGCGACTGTCGCTGAAAAAGCTGAAGCAGCGCCGTTGCTTACCAAGGAAAGGCGTATTGTTAGTCAGCTTTCTATCAGCTAACGCCCATCGGGCGTTGTTGCGATTCATGAAGCGGGGTCATCAGTAAACTGCTGCGGACTGAACGGGCTCAAGAGCAGTGTGTAGGGAGCTAAGAGCTAGAGAGCCTAGACCGAACCAGAGGGAAGGAGCTTGAGAATGGCAAGTCCTGTTAGGAGGATCTTAGCCGCTGCCGCAGTTGCGGCCGTCAGTCTAACGTCAAGCACTTTAGCATTCGCGCAATACAATTGGAGCGGGATCTATATTGGTGGGCATGCAGGTTACAAATGGTCCAATGTCGATTGGACCCACCTGAGCGCTGTTCCCCACTTCAACCCGATCGGAACAAATGTCGATTCGTTCGACCTCTCCGGTTTGATCGCCGGGGGTCATGTTGGCCTCAATTATCAGATGGGAAGTTTCGTCGTCGGACTTGAGGGGGCAATTTCTGGCGGCAAGCGTGGGCAAAGTGTCACTAGGCCCGGTACTTTTTCTCCCAACGAAATACGACACGAGACGCGTTCACTATTAACTGGCGCAGTCCGAATTGGTTGGGCCATGGACCGAGCTCTTGCTTACGGCAAAGTAGGCTATGCCTCTGCACGGACGTCGATCAGTTTGACGGAGGCGCCGTTCTTTGATGATACCTTTTCGGCCGGTTCGCGAATGCGCGGATGGCTCATTGGCGCTGGCATTGAGTGGGCTGTAAGCGACGATATCGTTGTTGGTGTCGAGTACGATTATCTTGACCTTGAGAGCAAGACCTTTTCTGGTCTCGATACAGGGGCTTTCGCAGTGACGACCATATCGGTTGACCCCGATCCGATTCACGCCCTCACTGTTCGGGCGAGCCTAAAACTCGGAAACAACTCTGCGATGAACCAACCATTGAAGTAAGCCCAATCTGCTACTTGAACATCATGCCTTTGCGGCGCCTCAAAACCTTGGGGCGCCACAAAAGCAGTAAGTCTTACGGGTCCATTGGTTTTATAAGCGCAACCGCCTTATTTATCGCAACGCCGACACGTGATCTAGCCACGCACGGCACTTGATGGCGTAATGTTGAGCACCTGATTGCGCCAAGCGCAGTCTAGTGATGGTGTGAGGCGTGGCCTGATGGCGTGATGCGTGCCGAGAGCGCGGCCCTTGGCGGGAAAGGCTGGCGCGCGTCAACTATGGCGCGTGCGAGCTCAATGGGCGGTACACGTCGGCCCATGAGCACATGGGCCCAATGGGCGGCGCGCACAAAGAAAAGTTGCCGCCCGAGCGCCCCGAGTGTCTTCGACCGCGGAGCGTCCTCGGCCGATGCCCCACAGCGTCCTTCGGCCACAGGGGCGACGGATCGCACCCGCCAATCGAGCAGAATTGAAGCTGTTCTCCCCCAAACATGCTCCAAAACAAACAGGCCCCTGTTCTAGCGCGGCGGCAGGCCGGGCTCGGTTTGCCCCGCGCCAAGGAGCTCTGACACACAGGCCGCGACGCCTTCGCGCCAATGGGGAAGCTGAAGCCCGAAGGTCTCGCGAATGCGCGTGCAATCGAGGCGCGAGTTCATGGGCCGCGTTGCCGGTGTCGGATAGTCGGCGCTGGTGATTGCCGCCACCTCGGCGGTGGGCCCGCCGCGCGCCTTCGAGGCGGCAAAGACGGCACGCGCGAGCTCACACCAACTGGCCGTGCCCGAACCGGCGAGGTGATAGACGCCTGCGCGCCCTTCTGTGTCTCGCCCGGCAATGTGGGCGGCAAGCTCGAGGATGGCCTCGGCAAGGTGTGGCGCATAGGTGGGCGAGCCGCGCTGATCGTCGACGATGTGGAGCTTGTCGCGCTCTCTTGCGAGCTCCAGCATGCGGGAGACGAAGTTGCGGCCGTGGGGGCTGTAGATCCAGGCGGTTCGCACGATGATGTGGGCCGGATTGGCGGCCGCCACCGCCTCTTCCCCGGCCAGTTTGCTCTTGCCATAGACGTTGATCGGCCGGGGCGTGTCGCTCTCGTCGTAGGGGCCCGCCTTTGTCCCGTCGAAAACATAGTCGGTCGAGAGATGGATGATCGGCACGCCCCGCTCGGCGGCCGCCAATCCGGCCCACATCATCGTGCGGACCGCCTGGATCTACAGCCCCCATGGCCGCAACTTCGTCTCCCGCAT
>WGBL01000098.1 GCA_015494375.1 Hyphomicrobiales bacterium
ATATCGAATAATCGAATTAGCCGAAAGCAGCTGGGAACGGCCGAGCGCAGCCGGAAATGGTCGAGACTGCCCACCGATCACCGTGAATGGACGGAAAATGGCAGAAGAAGCTCCTCCAAAGCCGAGGATGGTCGAACCGAGCCGGGAATAGCTGAGCCCCTATGGACGAGAAGGACAAAAGAAAAGAGCAGGAGAAGCCGCTCGCGGCCGCGGTGGGCACCGAAACGCAGTCGGCAACGTTCCCCGTCAGACGCCGGGGGCTCATGCTGGTGCTCTCCTCGCCATCGGGGGCCGGCAAGACCACGCTAGCCAAGGCGCTCATTGCGCGCGATGGCGAGATCGCGCTTTCGGTCTCGCTGACGACAAGGGCGCCCCGTCCGGGTGAGGTGGACGGCAAGGACTACTGGTTTGTAAGCCGCGAGAGCTTCGAGCGGCAACGCCAGGAAGGCGCGCTTCTCGAGTGGGCCGAGGTGTTCGGCAATCTCTATGGCACACCGCGCGGCCCCGTCGAGGCGCGGCTTTCAGCGGGCCGCGACGTGTTGTTCGACGTCGATTGGCAGGGCGCGCGCCAGCTTCGCCATGAGGCCGGCGGCGATGTTGTTTCCGTTTTCATCTTGCCGCCGAGCGCTGCAGCCCTCCGCGAGCGGCTTATCGGCCGCGGCCAGGACGGGCCCGATGTCATTGCGCAGCGCATGGCGCGGGCCGGCGAGGAGATATCCCATTGGGGGGAATATGACTATGTGATCGTCAATGCCGAGATCGAGCCGAGTGTATGGGCGCTCGAAGCCATCCTTGCGGCCGAGCGGCGCCGGCGCAGTCGCCAGATCGGTCTCGAGAGCTTTGTTGAGCGGCTCCGTGGCGGCCTCTGATTTGCCCGAATTCGCACCGATCGAGAGCCTGGTCGTTCCAAACAAGGCGTTCGACGGCTGGCAAGGCAACTTGTGCTGCGGGTAATTTGTCCAGGAGACAACATGTGCGGGATTCCAGGCTCTTGCGCGCGCTCTTGGGAGATCCGGGCAGACACGAGGCAGAACCGGACAGACAAAACGACAAAGGACCGAGAACAATGCTGCTGCTGCGCATCATCGGCGGATGGTTTCTGATCGTCGCCGTCGTCGCCCTGGTCTATGATGGCACCAAGACCCTTGGTGGTGATGGCGGGATCGTCATGACCCCACTCGGCCAGCACTGGTTCAACCTCCATGCCCCGAGCCTCAATCTGAGTCAGGCGATTATCGAGCGCTATGTCGCCCCGTGGCTTTGGGATCCGGTGATTCTCAGTGTGCTCGAGGCGCCGACATGGCTTGTCTTCTCGATCCTGGGGCTCATTTTCCTCTATCTCGGCCGGCGCCGGAAAAAGATCGACCTTTACGCCAATTAGCCAAAACATGCACTAATAGCTGGGCCGCGCAAACGGCTTGAAGGCTTGAAGACGTCCTTGCACTGTGCCGCATCCTGTCGCCGTCCATTCGTGACCCAGTCGCGGCCCTGCCGCCTTCGCTGCGCGGCCCTGCCGCCCTCCCTGTGCGGCCCTGTCGCAGTTGGATCGTAACCCAGGCGCGGCCCTGCCCTTAGGTCTCATCGTCTTCCTTGGTGGGGATCGGCCCGCCCACGATCACCGTGACATCGGCATCGCCCTCATCATCGGTCTCGACAAGGACATCCGCGTCATCGCCCGCGTCGATGTCCTCATCGGCGACGGCCGCGAGTTCGATAAGCTCATCGGCCTCCTCCGCTTCGGCCACCACGGGATCATCGGGCAAGCTTTTCTCGAACGCCGGCTCCGCCACCGGCGGCGGCGCAGCAGCGGCAGCGGTTTGCGCGACGGCCTCGTTGGCACCTTCCGCAGCCGCGGCAGCGGCCTCGGGCGGGGTGGCGGCCTCGAGCACATAGGGCTCCTGGCACATCGGACAAACGATCTCCTCACGATTGAGGTCGTAAAAGCGCGCGCCGCACGCCTGACAGGTTCGCTTGGTTCCTCGTTCAGCCTTCTTCGTCATGACACTACGACACTCCTCGCCAATCCCGGGGCCCGGGGCATGCGCGGCCAATCGACTGTCGGCGACGGTACTAGAGACGGTACCAGATTCTCAGGGGCTCGATCGACGCCGCTTCGCAACAGATCGACAAAAAAGAAAGACGCTTCGGTCGCACCGCTCCCGAGCGGCATACTGCGGCCCCCATTGCCATGGCCGCCCTTTGCTGTCAAAAGCAATTGCCGACACTTGCCACCGCGGCGTCTGCCACCGCGTCGTCCGCAGGGTGCTCGCTGGAGCAGGCACACATGAGTTCGCTGGAGCAGGCACACATACGCACGCCGCAACCGGCCGCAACACCCGTCTGAGCTATGCCCCAACCCTATCAAGCGAGACAGAGCGGCCCGCTCAGGGGCGACGTCCGGGTGCCGGGCGACAAGTCGATTTCCCATCGCGCACTCCTTTTCGGTGCGCTTGCAAGCGGCGAGACGCTCATCCATGGGCTTCTCAGGTCGGCCGACGTTCTGGCCGGGGCGGCGGCGCTCGAAGCGATGGGGGGCGCCGTCAGCAGGAGCGAGGATGAGAGCGCGCCCTGGCGCATCCGCGGGCGCGGCACGGGTGGGCTTGTGGCGCCCGAGGGGCCGCTCGATCTCGGCAATTCGGGTACCGCCGTGCGCCTCTTGATGGGGGCAATCGCGGGCCACGACATGACCGCTACACTCACGGGCGATGCTTCACTCAGCCGCCGCCCCATGGGCCGCATACTCGCCCCGCTCGCCCACATGGGGCTCGAGGTCATCGGCCAGGAGCCCGAAAAGGCGCGCCTTCCCGTGACGGTGCGGGGCAGCAGCGATCTCGTGCCAATATGTTATGAGCTGCCGGTGCCCTCGGCGCAAATCAAGTCGGCCGTACTGCTCGCGGGGCTTCATGCTGCGGGCGAGACCACAGTCATCGAGCGCACGCCGTCGCGCGACCACAGCGAGCGCATGCTCGCCCATTTCGGCGCTGCGCTCGAGGTGAGCGAACTTGCCGGAGCCGGCGGAGAAGGCGAGGGGGGGCGCGCCATTACGGTTTGCGGCCACGCCGAGCTTGTGGGCCGCGAGGTGAGGGTTCCGGGCGATCCCAGCTCCGCCGCCTTCCCCGTTGCCGCGGCTCTCATTGTGCCGGGCTCTGAGGTCGTCGTTCGTGGTGTGCTCGCCAACCCCACTCGCTTTGGCTTCTACGAGACGCTTCTCGAAATGGGCGCCGACCTCAAGATCGAAAGCAAAAGGACCATCGCCGGCGAGCCCATTGCCGATATCACCGCCCGCTCGGGCCCCTTGCGCGGCGTGCGGGTGCCGGCCGAGCGCGCGCCCAGCATGATCGACGAATACCCGATCCTTGCCGTTCTCGCTGCCTTCGCCGAGGGCGAGACGCGCATGGAGGGGCTCGCGGAGCTGCGCGTCAAGGAGTGCGACCGCCTGGCGGTCACGGCAGAGGGGCTCAACGCGGCCGGGGTTGAGGCCGGCATTGAGGGCGATACGCTTATCGTCAGGGGGCGGGGGCCCAACCGTGTGCCCGGCGGCGCGCGAATTGCCACCGAGCTCGATCACCGGATCGCCATGGCATTCCTGACCCTGGGACTTGCCAGCCGCGCCCCCATCGTCGTCGACGACATCGGGATGATCGCAACAAGCTTTCCCAACTTCCTTGAGCTCATGGGCGGCCTTGGCGCCGAGCTCACGCCCCTTGAGGGCGACTGAGGGCAAAGCGATGGCCGATAGAGCGGCGATAGGGCGAGAGTCGGCCGATAGAGCGAGGGGCGATCGAGCGAGGGGCGATTGAGCGAGGGCGATCGTGCGTGAGCCTGTCGACCTGTAGAGAAGCAAGGAGCATTGAGGTGATCATTGCCATCGACGGCCCGGCCGCCTCGGGCAAAGGCACACTTGCCCGCCGGATCGCCGCCCACTACGGGCTCGGCTATCTCGACACCGGCACACTCTATCGCGCGGTCGCCCGCGATCTCCTGGCCGCCGGGCATGATATTCGAGACGAGGCGGCTGCCATCGCAGCGGCGCGCAATCTCGATCCCGCCAGTCTCGACGATCCCTTCTTGCGCGATCGCGGTGTCGGCGAGGCGGCATCGGTGGTGGCCGGCTTTGCCGGGGTGCGCGAGGCCCTGCTCGCGCTCCAGCGTCGTTTTGCCAAACGCCCCGGCGGCGCCGTGCTCGATGGCCGCGACATCGCAACCGTCGTCTGTCCCGAGGCCGATATCAAGCTGTTTGTCACCGCCAGCCTCGAGGAGCGCGCCCGCCGCCGCTACCATGAGCTGCGTGCCAAAGGGTTCGAGGTCACGCGCGAGCAGGTGCGCGACGAAATCGCCGAGCGCGACCGCCGCGATCGCGAGCGCGACACTGCGCCACTCAAAATGGCCGAAGACGCCCGCTTGCTCGACACAACGGATTTGGATATAGACACCGCATTCAAAGCCGCCATCGCGTTGATCGACGAGATGATCGGCCGCTGAGGGTGCGCTCCCGGTGGCAAGGACCACGAGCGAGCGCGCCCCTTTTGCGCTTGTTGTGCACGCGCCCGACACGTGCGATGGTGCTGTGATCGCGGGCGGCCCCGTGGAGCAACTCGGCCCCCAACCCCGGTGCCACGCGCAGCCCGGCAGCAACCGCAACCCGGTGCCAAGCGCAACCCGGCGCAAACCGCAACCAACAGGGCGCCCACCACAACGGACGGCTGATGCACAGTTGACCTTGGAGGTGACCTTGGAGGGCGCCAACCGCAACCGACAACCAGCCAAGATGCGAAAACGCAAAAAGGAGTTTGAATGAGTGTGACCCAGACCGGCGAGGTGGGTGGTGATCTCCACCCTTCGACGGAAGATTTTGCAGCGCTGCTTGAAGAAAGTTTCACTCAGGACACGCTCAAGGAGGGCACGGTCGTCAAGGGGACGGTCGTCGCGATCGAAAAGGATTTCGCCATCATCGACGTTGGTCTGAAGACCGAGGGTCGGGTCCCACTCAAGGAGTTCTCGCTGCCCGGTCGGCCGGCCGAGCTTTCGGTGGGCGACGAGGTAGAGGTGTTTCTGGAGCGGGTCGAGAACGCTCTCGGCGAGGCGATTCTGAGTCGCGAGAAGGCCCGGCGCGAGGAAAGCTGGCAGCGCCTCGAGAAGAAGTTCCAGGCCGGCGAGAAGGTCGAGGGGCGCATCTTCAACAAAGTCAAAGGCGGCTTTACCGTCGATCTCGATGGCGCGGTTGCCTTCCTGCCGGGCAGCCAGGTGGACGTTCGCCCGGTGCGCGACATCACGCCACTCATGAACACGCCACAGCCCTTCCAGATCCTCAAGATGGATCGCCGCCGGGGCAATATCGTGGTCTCGCGCCGCTCGGTCCTTGAAGAGACCCGCGCCGAGCAGCGCGCCGACATCGTCGCCCGCCTCAAGGAAGGCGACGTCATCGAGGGTGTTGTCAAGAACATCACCGAGTATGGCGCCTTTATCGACCTCGGCGGCATCGACGGCCTGCTCCATGTCACCGATATGGCCTGGCGCCGCGTCAACCACCCGAGCGAGATTCTGAGCGTGGGCGACACCGTCAAGGTGCAGATCATCCGCATCAACAAGGAGACCCAGCGCATCAGCCTCGGCATGAAGCAGCTCGAGGCCGATCCCTGGGAGGGCATCGAGGCCAAATACCCCGTGGGCGGCCGTTTCAAGGGCCGGGTCACCAACATCACCGACTATGGCGCCTTCGTCGAGCTCGAGCCGGGCGTCGAGGGGCTCATCCACGTCTCCGAGATGAGCTGGGTGAAAAAGAACATCCACCCCGCCAAGATCGTCTCCACCTCGCAAGAGGTCGAGGTGCAGGTGCTCGAGGTCGATCCCGTCAAGCGCCGCATCTCATTGGGTCTCAAACAGACCCAGGAAAACCCCTGGCAGCGCTTTCAGAACAACCACACCAAGGGCTCGGTCGTCGAAGGTGTGGTGCGCAATATCACCGAGTTCGGCCTCTTCATCGGCCTCGAGGAGGGGATCGACGGCATGGTCCACCTCTCCGACCTCGACTGGAACCGGCCGGGCGAGCAGGTGCTCAAGGAATACAAGAAGGGCGATCACGTCAAAGCGGTCGTTCTTGACATCGATCCCGTCAAGGAGCGGATCAGCCTTGGCATCAAGCAGCTAGAAAGCGATCCTTTCGAATCGGTTGCAAACATCCGCAAAGGCGATCGCGTAACTTGCGAGGTGACGGCCGTTCAGGAGAACGGGCTCGAGGTCAAGCTCGCCGATACCGATATCACTTGCTTTATCCGTCGCTCCGATCTCTCGCGCGAGCGCTCCGAGCAGCGACCCGAGCGCTTTGCCGTCGGAGACAAGTTCGACGCCCTGGTCACCCAGATCGATTCCAAGGCGCGCCGAGTGGGCGTCTCAATCAAGCAGCTCGAGATCAAGGAGGAGAAAGAGGCGCTCTCGCAGTTCGGCTCGGCCGACTCCGGGGCTTCGCTCGGCGATATTCTCGGCGAAGCCTTCAAGAAGAAGGAAGGCGCCGAGGACTGAGCCAAAGATTGAACCGAGGACTGAGAAGCAGGACTAAGGCCTGGGCTTTCGAGCCGTGAGGGCTGACGGTACTCTTGGCCCGAGGGGACTGAGAGCCATTTTGAGCCGTTTTGCGTCATGAAAAGCGACATCGAAACCATTCTGGAGCGCCGGCGATGGCGACGGCGCACGAGCTTCTGGCGCATTGTCGCCATATTGGGGCTTGCGGTTGCGGGCCTTGTCCTCATCGGCGGGGAGGATGGCCTCGAGGGGCTCTTGGGTGGCAAGCAGATCGCCCGGGTTCAGATCCACGGCCTCATCACCAATGACGAGCGGCGCCTCGAGCTCATCAAGAGGGTTGCCGACTCGCCGCGGGTGGCCGCCGTCATTCTCGACATCAACAGTCCCGGCGGCACCACGACAGGTGGCGAGGCGCTCTATGTCGCGCTCCGCAAGCTGGCCACGAAAAAGCCGGTGGTTGCGGTCTTTGGCACCATGGCCACCTCGGCGGCCTATATCGTCGGCCTTGCGAGCGATCGCATCATAACCCGGGGCAACACGGTCACGGGCTCGGTGGGCGTCATCTTCCAGTGGGCCGAAGTGCATGAGCTGCTCAACAAGCTCGGTATCAAGATGAACGAGGTCAAGAGCGGCGCACTCAAGGCCAACCCTTCGATGTTTGCGCCACTCGATGAGAATGGCCGCCGCATCGCCCAGGAGCTCGTCGCCGACTCTCACAACTGGTTTCTGGGCCTCGTGCGCGAGCGCCGCGGCATCGAGCCGAGGGCGATTGACGGCCTCGCCGATGGCCGCGTCTTCTCGGGCCGGCAGGCGGTGGCACTCAAGCTCGCCGACCAGATCGGCGGCGAGGAGGAGGCTGTGCGCTGGCTCATTGCCGAGAGGGGCGTCGAGGAGGACCTCGAGATCAAGACCTGGCGGCCCGAGCGTGAGCTTCTTGATGGATCAGGGTTTGCGCGCGCCATCGGCGGGCTCGTCCGAGAGGCGCTTGGGCTCGATTGGCTTGCGAAATTGCCGGGCCCCGCGGCATTGGGTCGGCTTGCCCTTGACGGGCTGGTGT
>WGBL01000099.1 GCA_015494375.1 Hyphomicrobiales bacterium
GCAAGATCGGCATCATGCCGCGCCTGTGGATATGGCCCGGCATGATGCCGATCTTGCAAGCCTCAGGTGTGATCACGCCCGGGCAATTGGGGCCGATGAGGCGTGATTTCGAGCCGTCGAGGGCACGCTTGACCTTGACCATATCGAGCACCGGAATGCCTTCGGTAATGGCGACGATCAACGGCACCTCGGCGTCGATCGCCTCAAGGATGGCATCGGCGGCAAAGGCGGGCGGCACGTAGATGACAGTGGCATCGGCGCCCGTTGCGGCGACGGCCTCGTGCACCGTATTGAAGACGGGCAGCCCGAGGTGCTCGCTGCCGCCCTTGCCGGGGGTGACGCCGCCCACCATCTTCGTTCCGTAAGCAAGGGCCTGCTCGGTGTGAAAGGTGCCTTGCGAGCCGGTGAGCCCCTGGCAGATGACCCTGGTGTCTTGATCGACGAGGATGGCCATTGGACGAGGCTCCCGTATCGCTTTTCAAATATCAAGGACGGCGGTCCGTATGATTGGCCAGAAGGGCCAGCCAAGAATGGCGGCGAGCGCCACGATCACCTGCCAGATGATATCATTCAAGTTGTCAAATCGGGCAATGTAGTTGCCGTGCGGTGGTGCCGCCTCGACATAGATCCAATAGAGATAGGTGGCGACACCGATGAGAATGTAGACGGTGACGAACAGCTTGATGGCCCAGCGCAAGAGGCGCGCGAAGACGAAGACCGCCAGCACCACGCCGGCGGCCGTGGCAATGGGGCCCAATACAAGTTCTTGCGCTGCTGGCATCGGCCTTGGCTCGCGTGGTTGGTTAGCGCCGCGCTTGGATGGGACACGCCATTTTGGCGCGCGGGAGTGTCTTAGGTCGTAGCGCGGCGTCCGTCAAAGGCAAAGACACAGGACAGGGCAAAGGGCGCACACTTGTTCGCATTCGGATTCGCATTCGGATCGGGCGGAGGCCCGCGTGGCTTCATACCACACCGCGAAATCACCGTGCCATGCTGCGAAACCACCGTGCCACGCTACGAAATCACCGCGCCACGCCGCGAAACCGTCGTGGCAACGCCTGCGGCCAATGGGACCAACGCGGCCAACGCGGCCAATGCGACGAATGCGACCATTGTGGCGATTGCGAACGATTGTGCTTGCGGTCGGGCGCTGAAGCGCGTATGAGGGGCCTCAGGTGTTGCCCGTGGTTTTGGAGAGGGCGCACCCTCAGAGATACGTTGAGACTGAGACGACATGCCTGGCACAGGCATCAGACACTTCCCAACAATCTGAGAGCGTGGCAGGCGCCGTTACGACGCTTGGCTCTGGCTAACTCCAATCCAAACCAGACCCAAGAGGTTTACCCATGGCCATCAATGGCACAGTCAAGTTTTTCAATCATGCCAAAGGTTACGGATTCATCGCCCCCGATGACGGTGGCAAGGATGTTTTCGTGCATGCTTCGGCACTCGAGCGCTCCGGCATCGGCTCCATCGACGAGGGCGACAAGGTGACGTTCGAGGTTGAGGACGATCCGCGCGGTCGTGGCAAGCAGGCAACCAACGTCCAGCTTGCTTGATCTCGGCTCTGTGGGCCGGGGCCGCGCTTGGCTCCGGCAGCGAATTCAATGGGAATTGGGAATTGAATTCGGAATAGGAGCGTAAGAAGCGCCGTCGGGTGAGCCCGGCGGCGCTTCTCTATGTTGTTTGTGCTCTAGCGACCAAGTGGGAGCGTAGCCCCGCTTGGGTTGGCTTATGCGCACAAGCGCACCAAAGCTGTGGCGCTTGAATGCAGACCAGGGCTGCAGGCTAATGCAGCCTGGTATTAGCTTGCGGGCAGTGTCGCTCAATACGCCGCTTCGAGACCGTCGAGCATGGGGAAATGCTTGAGATTGAGTGTCACCAATCGGGCGCTGGTGAGCCGCGCGGTGGCCGCGATCACGGCATCGACCAGGTCAGTGCCGTGGCTCGCCCGGTACCGTTGAAGGTATTCGCCCGCCAAGCGTGCAATTTCCGCTGACACGGCAACCACTTGCCAGACGTCGAAAGCGCGATCGAATAATCTCTGCTCCCGCTTGTTGCGGATGCCGGCCTTGATCTCCGTCATCGTGAGCACGGAGATCATCGGTGGCTCGGCCAATCCCTCGATCAGGCGATTGGCCTCCTCGTGGCCTCGCGAGTAGTCGATGAGAATGCAGGTATCGAGGAGGATGGCGCTCATGCCTCGAGCTTTTCGTGTCGGCGGGAGAGCCCGCGGCGAACCTCTCGGATCACCTCATCGACGCTCTCGTGGTCTTTCCAGAGACCAAAGAGTTCGCGAGTCGCCCGCTTCCAATCATCATCCCCGGTGTCTTCTGCGAGCACGAGATCGATGCCGCGGCGCACGAGATCACTCTGCGTGACCCCTTTCATGGCCGCCAGGCGCTTCAGCTTGTCCTTTTGATCCTTGCGCAAGAATATTTGTATCTTTTGCATCGCGTGTTCTCCGCGGGGGTGCGGGGGCGCTGTAGACATCCATACATGCAGACATCCATACATGATATATGGAGGTCCGCGGCCGCGTAGGCAAGCGAGAAATCGGGGGGCGAGGCGGCCTACATCGGTAGAACGGTAGGGAGACCGCCTCGCATCGCTCGCAACTGCAATGTTGAGCGCGATGATCACACCGCGTTAGTTGGCGGGCAGTGTCGCCGTATAGGCAAGGATGGCAAGCTGATCGTCGAGATCGAGCCCGACGAGGGCCGGCATCTCTGTCATCGGGTTCCCGAAGCGGATCTTGTGCAGCACCTCCCACGGATTCTCGGCGGCAATGGTGCCAACGTATTCCGGCTTTTTCTCGTCGCCGAAGTTGATCTGCTTGCCATCGAGCCCGTGGCACTTGGCGCAAATGGTCTCGTAGAGAGCGGCGCCGCGCCTCACATCGCCCCGAACCTTTTTCGTGCCCCGATCGATGTAGCCGTCCGTCTCGATGAGGCCACGGCTCAGGAAGAGTGCGAGACGCTCCACCTCCTCATCGGGCAGGAGATCCTTGCCATAGCCGTGGGACTTGTCACGGATGATACGGGCGAGCTCGCGGGGCGAGCGGCCTTTTGCACCGAGTACACCCTTGATGCCGGTGAAATGTGAGCCCTTGGCATAGGCCCCGTTCTTGCCCTTGTAGTCCCAACCGTGGCATTCCTTACAGCGCCAGGTGGCGGCGCCCTTCTTCTTGCCATTTGCTGGATAGGCGGGATGGGTCGTCGTTGGCTTTTCTTTCTCCAGCACCTCCCACCATTTGTCGTAGAGCTGGCCGCCGCGGGCGATGGCCCAGAGCTCGCTCTTGGCTTCGCTGGCGCGCACCGCGCCACCATTGGCGCCGACTAAAGCAACAGTTGCAGCGAGGATTGTGGCTCGGAGCACTTTGCAATTGATCACACGTGTCATCGCTACGTCCTCCAATTGACTGCCCCGGCAAAGTGCCGGGATGCTGCCCACCATTGAAGGCGCCAAGTGCTCCAACCTCTCTGATCCAGATCAAACGCGCGCTGCGGCCGAGTGGCACAGCCTGCTCCGGTCGTGCCGCCGCGCCAGCCGCGTCATCGGTACAGCAGTACAGCAGCACGGGCAGCCTGCCGATCTGGCCCGTTGTGGATATCTTCCTGGCCACTGATAGGGGATGGAGCGGCCCGCAGCCCCTTGAAAGCCGCTCGGTGCCGTCCGCCTCGAATGGCCCGCCCACGACGACTACAGCCTCTGGTGCGCGACCGAGATCGCCGATTTCACACGGGTGTTCAAAAGAGCTTGAGGCCCGGCGGCAGCGGCAGGCCGCCCGTAAGCGCCCTCATTTTCTCGCCCGCCATCTCCTCGACCTTGGCGCGCGCGTTCTGGTGGGCGGCGACGATCAAATCCTCGAGGATGACCCGCTCGTCGGGCTTGAGCAGCGACTCGTCGATATGCACGCCGCGCATCTCGCCTTTGCCATTGAGCGTAACGGTGACAAGCCCGCCGCCGGCCGTGCCCTCGATCTGTGTGTTCTCGAGCTCCTCCTGCATCTTCTCCATGCGGGCCTGGAGTTCCTGGGCCTGTTTCATGACCCCCATGAGATCCTTCATCGGGCCTTACCCCTCTCTCGCTTCCGCTTCACTTTTGCCCTGTCCGTCCTTGCCCCGCTCGTCCGGGCCGAGACTTTGTGAACTGTCTGGGAGCGGGCGGACCTCCTCGATGGTGGCGTCGGGAAAGCGTGCCAGCACGTCCTTGAGAAGCGGATGGTCCTTGACGAGCGCAATCTCGGCCGCCTCGCGGGCGCGCCGTTCCTCGGCAAGTGTCGGGCCACCGGCTCCAGGATCGCTCGCGACGACAACAACCCAGCGCTCGCCGGTCCAGGTGTGGAGCTTGCGGGCGAGCTCCTGGACAAGCTCGGGCCGGGCCGTCGGCTCGAGGGCGATCTCGATACGGCCGGGCTCGAAGGCCACTGGGCGGACGTCCTCCTCGAGCGCAATCTTCAAGCGGATGTCGCGTTTGTCGCCGGCAAGGGTGGCGATGTCGGCAAGGCTCTGCAGGCTCGTTGGGGCGGGTGTGGAGCGTGCCGCGCTGTGGTCGTGGGGCTCGGCCAAAGCATTATTGCCGGCCGCAAGCGGGTGCCCATCACAGCCTTCGCTCGAACGTGAAGTTGCGGCGACTGTGTCGCCGTTTGCGGGGGGCGCGCTGCCGCTGACGCTCTCGGGCGTCGCAGAAGCCGCCGGGCCAGGCGGGACAGTCGGGGCAGCCGGAGCCGCTGGCGCGGTCTCGCGGCTCGCAAGCCGCTTCAGGAGATCATCAGGCGAGGGCAGCTGGCTCATGTAGGCAAGGCGGATGAGCACCATCTCCGCCGCGGCGAGAACATCGGGGGCGCGCACCGCCTCCTCAAGGCCCTTGACCAGCAATTGCCAGGCGCGCGCAAGGAGCGGCACCGCAAGCCTTTCGGCAAGCCCCTTCGCCCGGGCACGCTCGTCGGCGGCGAGCTGGTCGCGCACGGCCTCCACTCCGGCAACCTGAAGACGGGTGATGAGATGGACGGCCTCGGCCAGATCGCGCAATGTGCGCGCGGGGTCGGCGCCATCGCGATGGAGGGCGTCGAGGCCCTCGAGGGCGCCCGCCGCATCGCCGCGAAAGAGCGCCTCGAGCAGATCGAAAATGCGCCCGCGGTCGGCGAGCCCCAGCATGGCACGGACCTCATCGGCCCTGAGCGTGCCCGTGGCGGTTGCCAGCGCCTGATCGAGGATCGAGAGGCCGTCGCGCACCGAGCCTTCGGCCGCACGCACGATGAGCCGCAGCGCCTCCTCCTCGGCCTCGCGCCCTTCAGCACGGACGATCTCGGCGAAGTGCGACCGCAAAGTCTCGGGCGCCACCCGGCGCAAATCGAAGCGCTGGCAGCGCGAGAGCACCGTCACCGGCACCTTCTGCACCTCGGTCGTCGCGAAGATGAACTTGACGTGAGGCGGCGGCTCCTCGAGGGTCTTGAGCAGCGCATTGAAGGCGCCCTTCGAGAGCATATGCACCTCGTCGATGATGAAGACCTTGTAGCGCGCGGAGAGGGGGCGATAGCGGGCGCTCTCGATGATCTCGCGGACGTTGTCGACGCCTGTATTGGAGGCTGCGTCCATCTCGACGACATCGGGATGGCTCGAGGCCATGATCGCCGCGCAGTGGCGGCCGAGCGCGGGCATATCAAAGGTCGGGCCCGAGGCGGCATCGGACGCCCCCTCGGGGGGCTCGTAGTTGAGGGCGCGGGCGATGATCCGCGCGGTCGTCGTCTTGCCGACCCCGCGCACGCCGGTGAGGATATAGCTTTGGGCGATGCGGCCGCAGGCGAAGGCGTTGCGGAGCGTGCGCACCATCACGTCCTGGCCAATGAGGTCCGAGAGGGTTGCCGGGCGGTATTTGCGCGCAAGAACGAGGTAGCCCGCGCCATCCGGCTTTGCCCCGTCGCTCGGATTCTCTTCGTCCGTGTTCCCTTTGCTATTCTGCTCTGCAACTTTGGTCTTTTCGTTTTTCGGCTCAGCCCCTGCGGCCTCGTTGCTCCGGGCGCCTTTGCGGGCTGACTGCCTTTTGTCGGGCGCACGCGACTTGCGCCCGCCAGCGGCTGTCGTCTTTGCTTTCGCCTTACTCATGACATCACTCGCAAGGGTGGGTGCCCGCGACACGGCCCGGAGCGGCGCCACGGCCCGGAGCGGCGCCACGGTCCGAAGCGGCAATGCGGCCCAAGAGGAGGTTGAACGGCGACCCGGATTGCGGCTGCCCGGGCTGCTTCCTTCCGGACCTGACCCATTCGACAGACGAGCCCGTCCGCCGCCAACCTCCCAGCGAGCCCTATAGCACATCGCCGCCCCTTTGGCGCAATCTTAGAATGGGCTTGGGGCTTAGAGTGGGCTTGGGGACGATGCCGCCCTGGAGCAACCTTGGGACAGGGGGCTTGCGCGAGAGGTGGTTTGCGCGGCAGAACGATCAGGCTGTACAAGCCTCACTTGCTGCACGGGCCCCGCTCGCTGCACAGGGCTCCATTGCTGCACAGGGCTCACTTGGAGCTTGCCACATTGCCTGCGTCCTTAAGGCGCACGGTCCAGTCGGTGGCATTGCCGGTGTCGATCTCGATGAAGCCGGTTTTCTTGTAGCCGCGCTCGGCACAGCGCTCGACCCCCTTGATGGTGAAGGCCTTGGGAGCCGTGCACATATAAGCCTTGCCCGCCCATTCGCCGCCCCGGTCATAGTCCACGGCGTAGATGTAGTAGAAGCGGGCCCTGAGGTCGCCGATGAGGAGAGTCTCGCACGAGATCGAGGGAATGTTCCACCAGCCCTCGGCCACCCAGCCGTCTTTCGACTTGTAGCCGATGGCAACGCCCACCTGGCTGGTGGTCATGTTGCAAAGCTTGAGGTCGGCCCATGCGTTCCCCACGAGCCCGGGCCAGGGAGCCGCGAGCAAGAGTGCGGCCACAAGGGCGGCGCGGAGCGGGATTCCCAGCCTTTGGTGCAAGCTGTATCGCCAAGAGCCGATGGGCCTCAGCCAAGCGTTGTCTGCACCTGCACGCATTGACATGCCCCCTTGGTGCTCAGCCGGGTGTTTACCTGCTGATATGCCCCCTTGATACGAACCTTCGGTACAGCACAGCTTATCCAGCATCGCTCACGCTCCGCCGCAGCCCGAATTCAATTGTCTCGGTACAGACCCCCAAACCGGCCGTCGGCTCTGTGCTCCAACAGGCCAGCGACCTCTCCGTCGGACCTCACCACCGCTTGATTCACGCTCCGGCCCGCGCGTCCGCCTGCCCACCCGGATCGACCAGAATGACGCGAAAGTCGTTGACGTTGGTCTCGCTCGGGCCGGTGACGACGAGGTCGCCAAGGGGCGCGAAGAACCGCCCTGAATCGTTGTTGCGAAGAAAAGTGGCGGCATCGAGGCCCAGGCGTTCAGCACGCGTCAAAGTGTCGGGGAAAACGCAAGCTCCGGCGGGGTCGTCGCGGGCACCCGTGCCGCCGTCGCAACCATCGGTATCGGCGGCGAGCGCCACGATGCCCGGCGCGCCCGCAAGCGCAATGGCAAGGGCCAGTGCATATTCCTGATTGGGCCCGCCACGACCATTGCCGCGGAGGGTGACGGTCACCTCGCCGCCACTCAGCAGCGCCACGCGTTCGCCACGCCGAAACGCCGCCAGCGCGCGTTCGGCATGGACCCGGGCGAGATCGCGCGCCTCGCCCTCGAGCGCATCGCCGAGGAGCTGCACCTCATAGCCCAGGGCCCGCGCGCGGCGGGCTGCTGCCGCGAGTGCCATCTGAGGCGTCGCCACTAACGTGTAGGCATTGTCGGCAAAAAGCGGGTCGTCGGGCTTGGGCGTTTCGTTGGCGCGCTCGCCGAGGGCGCGCTCGATCGTGGGCGATGGGGCAATCGCGTAGCGCGCGAGGATGTGCCGAGCCGCCGCGAGGGTCGTCGGGTCCGGCACCGTGGGGCCCGAGCCGATGGCTGCGGGGTCATCGCCCGGCACATCGGAGATGGCGAGGGTCACGACCCGGGCCGGCGCCGCAGCCGCCGCCAGCCGGCCGCCCTTGATCCGCGAGAGGTGCTTGCGCACCGCGTTGATCTCGGCAATGGGTGCGCCCGCAGCAAGCAGCGATCGTGTGAGCGCCTGTTTGTCGGCGAGTGTGAGCCCCGGAGCCGGCGCCGCCCAGAGGGCCGAGGCGCCGCCCGAAAGCAGCACCAGAACAAGGTCCTCGGGGCCGGCCTCGTGCGCGAGCGCCAGAGCCCGCTCGGCGGCGCGCTGGCTTTGGGCATCGGGTATCGGGTGCCCCGCCTCGATGAGTGCGAGGTGTTGTGGTGGCGCGCCCGTGAGATGATGGACCGTGGCAAGCCCCATAAGGCGCGCGCGCCCAGCCTTGGCGCCGGCCCCCGCCATCGCACCGCCCCCTGCCATTGCGCCATAGTGGGCCTCGGCAACGCGGCCCATGGCGGCCGCCGCCTTACCCACGGCCAGCACATAAAGGCGCCCGCCTGCGGGCGGTGGGGGCAGATGCGCGGGAAGACAGTGCGCCGGATGGGCGGCCTCAATCGCAGCCTCAAGGAGGGTCAGAAGGCGCTCCTTCATCGCTGTTCTTAACCCTCGCATGTTGCCGCCCACTCTGCCACTCAGTCGATACAACTCTGTCGGTGCCACTCTATCGGTACCAATTTGTCCTTGCTGCTCTGCTGCTCTGTCGTTGCGATTCTATAGTTGTCGCAATTCGTGTTGCCACCACGCATCATCGTCTACCACGTATCGGGGCATATCCACTGCTGTCCGGTAGATTTTTCTGGACATGGCGCATGGCATTGATTCTGCTCTGCTTCCAGACGGCTCGCGCATTCGGGACACGATACGGTGCAACGTTGACCCGCGATTGGTTGGTCCCTCCACCGGCCAGTTTTATTCCTCCCTCCCCCTCGAGGGGGAGGGTCGGCAAGAGGCGAACGACGAGCCGGAGGCGAGGAGCGGGAAGCTAAGGAGGGGGTGAATCCTGATGTGTGGTCAATTTGTTATGCACCTTCGTTGCTTCCCGCAAAGACTCCCTCCCGGGCCTCGGGCTTCGCCCTCAGTCGAGCTTGCCCTAAGACCCCCTCCCGGGCCTCGGGCTTCGCCCTCGGCCCGGCCTCCCCCTAAGAGGGGGAGGCAAAACAACAGTCAACCGGACAGTACTGGGGCATATCGGGCCTTGCTCCACCATGCCCATCGTCGTGCCGAGCCGAGAAACAATTGCCTGCCACCGGCACAAACGAACAATTGAGTTGCCAGAAGACACTCGCCAGCGCCATAGTCGGGGTGGTCATGGAGTATTTGCCAGGGATAATCTGCCGTTGGTTGGCGAACCGGGGAACCACCGGGGACCCCATGGAGCGAGGACGATTGGGTTCCGGGCAGAAAAGCACGTCGTGCGGATTGCTGCGTATTGCTGCATATTGCTGCATTATGACGCCGAGCGGCAAGATTGTCATGGGGGCGCTCTGCATGTCAGAGTTGGTCGGGGCCGCTCGCGTTTTGTCACGGTCCTGTCTCAGTTTAGGAGCGTTTGAGAGTTTGCGTGTGAGGTACATGGGCTGCGGGTTTGGCCCAGTCCAACAAGGGCGGGCACACTGCGGGCATAGCGGAAGCAGTTAGGAAACATTTATGGGCGATCTCGGAATCTACTTCGGTATTGGGCTTGCCGGGCTCTTGAGCTTTCTGAGTCCGTGCGTCCTGCCGCTGGTGCCGCCCTATCTCGGCTATCTCGGCGGCACCACCATCGATCAGCTGACGGGCGAAAAGGGTGAGGTGTCACGTGGCGTCTATCGCCGGGTGATATTGGCCTCGCTCTTTTTCGTATTGGGCTTTACGACCGTTTTTGTGGGGTTCGGTGCCGGCGCTTCGCTCTTTGGCCAGTTCATCCAGCAATACAAGACCTATCTTGGCATGGCGGCCGGGGCCGTGATCATCATCTTCGGGCTTCATTTTCTCGGTCTCATCCGTATTCCTCTGCTCTATCGCGAGGCCCGCTATCAGGCCGATGCCAACCCTGCGAGCCTCGTTGGCGCCTACATCATCGGGCTTGCCTTCGCCTTTGGCTGGACACCCTGTGTGGGGCCGATCCTTGCCGTCGTCCTTTCGCTCGCGGCCAATGAGGCGAGCCTGAATACGGGTGTTTCGATGCTGCTCGTCTATTCGCTCGGGCTTGGCATTCCCTTCGTGCTCGCAGCCGTTGCAATTCGGCCGTTCCTGGGCTTCATGCAGCGCTTCAAGCATCATCTGGGCACGGTCGAGAAAGTGATGGGCGGCCTCCTCGTGATCACAGGTGTGCTCTTTCTCACCGGTGGGCTCAATTGGTTCGGTTTCTGGATTCTTGAAACCTTTCCCGAACTCGGCACCATCGAGGAGTCGCTCGTTCCCGACGACCTGCAAGAGAGGATCATGCGAAAGAGCCTTGAGCCCTGATCGGCTCGTGATGGGCAGCTGTGATCGGCAGCCCTCACTGGCTCGTGATGGGTAGCTCTGATGGGCAGCCCTCATTGGCTCACAATCGGCAGCCCTGATCGGCTCCCAATAGGCGGAAAGCGCCGTCGCGCGCGATCGCCTGCTTGCATGCGTCGCCCCATTGCCGCTCTTTCGTTTTCGTTGGCCATTGCACGGATTGCCGCCCATGCCGGCGCGTCACAAGGTTCCCATCGCGCTCACCATCGCAGGCTCGGACAGCTCGGGCGGCGCCGGCATCGAGGCCGATCTCAAGGTGTTCGCCCTGCTTGGGGTCCACGGCGCCAGCGTGATCACGGCGCTCACGGCGCAAAACACCCGGGGCATTGCCGCCATCCACCCGGTGCCGCCCGCGTTCGTCGCCAGGCAGTTGCGCGCCGTTCTCGACGACCTCGATGTGAAGGCGATCAAGACGGGCATGCTCGGAGGGCCCGAGATCGTCGAGGTGATCGCGGCGGGCCTCGAGGCGCACCCCGACATTCCCCTCGTCATCGATCCCGTGATGGCCGCGAGCAGCGGCACGACCCTCCTCGAGCCCGACGCTCTGGCGGTGCTCAAAGACCGGCTCCTGCCGCGCGCGCGGCTGATCACGCCCAACCTGCCCGAAGCGCAGCGCCTGCTGGGCGAAGAGGGCGCGGGCGGAGACCTGAGCGGGCCATTGGTTGGCGAAGCAGACGAGGCAGCGAGGCACACGTTCGCCGAAACTTCACAGGAAGGTTCACAAGAAGAGATGACTTCAGAGCGTTCAGAGCAGGAAATCTGCGGCCAGCACGAAGCCCTCGAGGGGCTGGCGAGGCGGCTCTTCGGCGCGCTCGGCGGCCCTGCCGTGCTCCTCAAGGGCGGGCACATGACCGGCCCCCGGGCAATCGACATCCTTTTCGATGGCGAGCGGGCAAAGTCTTTCAGCGCCCCACGCATCGAGACCCGCAACAGCCATGGCACGGGTTGCGTGCTCTCGGCGGCCATCGCGGCGGGCCTGGCACAAGGAAAGGCCCTCGAGGAGGCTGTTGCTGGCGCCAAATCCTTCGTGACCAAGGCCTTGCGCGCGGCACGCGGCAAGGTGATCGGCGGTGGCCGCGGCCCCCTTTGGCTTGCCACCCACGAGCCGGAGGGCGAAAACCGGTGAAAAACAGTGAGGCAGAATCGCCATTCCTCCCAACAAAGCTTCAACACCGGCACAAAATTGCGTTTCGTTCTGGCGCCGAATGGCTAATAGAAGGGCATGCTGTCACTCGGATTCGGCCTCGAGCGGCTGGGACTTTTGGTGCTGCGCGCGCCGCTTCTCTCTCTTGTGGTGCTCCTTGGGCTCACGGCCGGGGGCATCTATGGCATGCCCTTGCTCAAGGCTGATGATGCCTTGAGCGAGCTTTTCCGCTCTGATTCGCCCGAGTATCGCGACTACGCCAAGCTGAGCCGGCTCTTCCCAACAAGCGAGTATGACATTCTGGTGGTCGTCGAGGGCCCCGGGCTGCTTACGCCCGAAAAGCTCGAGAAGGTGCGTTTTCTCCATCTGGAGCTCGAATTTGCCGATGCGGTGGCCGGCGTGCTGTCGATGTTCTCGATGCGCGATCCGCCAGACGAATCGGGCTTTCCGCCTCCCATGTTCCCCGACAAGCTGCCGACGGGCGACAAATTCGATGAGCTGATCCAGCGGGTGCGCGAGCATCCGCTGATCGCGGGCAAGTTTCTCGCGACCTCAAACAAGGGGGGCGATCTCACCGTCCTCGTCGTTTCGATCGATCGCCAGGCCATGGCCGAGAAGGGCCTTGGGCCATCGGTTCGCGAAATTCAGAGAATTGGGCGTGAGGCGCTTGCTGGGACGGGCCTCTTTGTCACCTTCTCGGGCGCACCCGTGATGCAGCTCGAGATCCGCGATGCCATTCGTCACGACCGCCTCGCCTACAATCTCGCCGGCCTCCTTGTGGGGGTTGTGATCTGCACGCTCTTCTTCCGCCGCCTGAGCCTCGTATTCATCGCCACCGTCTGCCCGCTCGTTGCGGTGGCCTGGGCTTTCGGGCTCCTGGGCTTCATGGGGCAGAAGCTCAACACCTTCATCAATGTCATTCCGCCACTCGTCATGGTAATCGCCTTCAGCGACGCCATGCACATGGTTTTTGCCGTCCGCCGCCGGCTCCAGGAAGGTGACGACGCCTGGCACGCCGCCCATCATGCGGTGCGAACCGTGGGCCCCGCATGTGTGCTCACATCGCTCACCACCTCGATTGCGATGTTGTCGCTGACGATTGCCGATTCGGCGCTCATCCGCTCCTTCGGTTTTGCCGGCGCGCTCGCCACCATGCTCGCGTTCTTTGCGGTCATCGCCATTGTGCCCGTGGCTTCGGTGCTGATGATCCGCGACGCCGACAAGTTTCGCGCGGGCGAGGCGGTCCGGGCACGCGGCATTCGGTGGTTGCAAGACATCTGCATCGGTTTCTCCGACTGGCTCTCCGAACGCTTTGGGGCCGTGACGGCCATTGGAATTGTCGCGATTGCGGCCTTTTCGGTCATGCACGTGCAGCTTGAGCCGCAATACCGCCTTAGCGACGACGTCCCGCGCCAGAACCAGTCGATCGCAACCGCCGCACAACTCGAAGAAAAGCTCTCAGGCGCCCATCCCCTCCACATCATGATCGAGTGGCCGGCGGACAAAACATTCTCCTCTCCAGAGGTGCTGGCGGCGATTGCTGATGCGCATCGCCTCCATGCCGCGCATCCGGCGGTGGCCAATGTCTGGTCGCTCGAGACCCTGCGGCTCTGGCTCCGCGACATTGGCGTCACCGATCGGGAAACGCTCGAGCGCTATGTCGGCCTCCTGCCCGAGCACCTCACCAAACGCTTTATCAATCAGGAGGCACGCGCCGCCCTCGTCACCGGCCGCCTGCCGAACCTCGAGGCGGGCGAGGCGGTGCCGATCATGCGCGATCTCGACCAGCAGCTCGAGGCGCTGCGCAAGCGCTATCCGGGCTTTGGTTTCACCGTCACGGGGCTTGCCGCCGTCTCGGCGCTCCGGAGTGCCGCCATGATCAGCGAGCTCAACTATGGCCTGTTGACGGCCATTGCCGTGGTCATTTTGCTGGTGGCGGTCTCCTTCCGCTCGCTTGCGACGGCGTTTTACAGCATTGTGCCCAACCTCTTTCCGATTGTGGCTGCGGGAAGCATCCTCTATCTCAGCGGCAGCGGCCTTGCCTATGCAAGCGTCATTGCGCTCACGGTTGGCTTTGGCCTCGGGGTCGATGATACCATCCACTATCTCGCCCGGCTCCGGCGCGAACGAGAACGCGCGCCCGGTGGCGGTCTCGCCGAGGCCGCGCTGGCCACCCTGCGCCATCTCGGGCCTGTGCTCATTCTCACAACGGTGGTGCTCGTTGCCGGCCTATCTGTCACACTGGTAAGCGACTTGCCTTCGATGCGTCTGTTTGGCAAGCTCACCATGATTACATTGGTTGCAGCTCTCATTGGTGTCATTGTCATTCTCCCGGCCATTTTGTTGTCATTCGGCCGGGTCATCATGAAACTGACAAAAGCTTAGGACGACGACATGAAGCCTCTCAGCAGATTTGGGGCGCGATCGGGCGTCGCGGTTGGCGTGCTTGTGGTGGGGCTTGCCCTCATGGCTTTGGTGGGGATGGCCGATCGCGCTTTTTCGGCGACACCATTCAAGCTATTGACGGGCAGCTGGTCCGGCTGGGGCTGGGTCGAGCTCCACGGTGGCGGCCGCGAGCGCGTGCGTTGCAAATCCAAGAACCGCTTGAAGGGGAGCAATCGCCTGCAGCAAAAGATCCGCTGCGCCAGCACCAGCTACAAGATTTCGGCGAGCCTCATGCTCAAGAGTGCCGGCTCGAAGGTCTCGGGCGAGTGGAGCGAGGTGAGCTTTCAGTCGGCGGGCACGGTCTCGGGCACGGCCAATGCGCATAGCATGAACTTGCAGCTCATTGGCACGGCCTTCAGCGCCGGCCTTACCGCGTCGATCAAGAATTGCTCCCAGACCGTGACGATTTCTGTGAGCGGGCTCGACATTCGCCGCGTCACCATGGACCTCAACAAGCGCTGCTGAGTCGGTCGTCTGTGGAGCACCTGAGCGAAGCAACTTGTTGGTGAGCCATATTGGTGGAAATTGGCAGGGCTCGCGACGCTGTTCGGCAAGAGCCGTGGACGGCTGATTGCAAAGCGCGCATGCGAAGACGCGGGAACGGCTCGGGCCAGTCGGAAACCGGAAACCAGAAACCTGAAGCCAGAAATCAGAAGGAGAGCGTGGCGCTCGACGTTGTCGTCCCCGAAATCCCGCGGCCGCAGGGGGTGCCATCTCGCACCGCCCTCTCCCCGCGGGATTGTCGGGGACCCATAACCCCGAGCCTCTCAGGGGCATGGCATTTTCGAGGCTTCGCCAAGTCTTACGCTGGATCCTCGGGTCACGTGATGGGGCTTTCGCCCCACACGGCCCTGTCTCTTATACACATCTGACGCTGC
>WGBL01000100.1 GCA_015494375.1 Hyphomicrobiales bacterium
ATGCCGTCGTCCAACTGCGCCAGGACAACGCGCTCGGGACGCTCTGGAACATGGTGGGCTTTCAGACCAAGCTCAAGTATGGCGAGCAGACGCGGGTTTTTCGCCTCATCCCTGGGCTCGAGAATGCGCGCTTTGCCCGCCTCGGCGGGCTGCACCGCAACACTTTCCTCAACAGCCCCCGGCTGCTCGATCGCCAGCTGCGCCTGCGGGCCGAGCCGAGGTTCAGGTTCGCAGGCCAGATCACGGGCGTTGAGGGCTATGTGGAATCGGCGGCCATGGGGCTTGTCGCGGGCCGGCTGGCGGCGGCCGAGCGGCGTGGCAGCCCCCTTGCGCCGCCACCGCCGACGACGGCCCTCGGGGCGCTACTCAACCACATCACGGGCGGGCACCTGGCGCGCGAAGAAGCTGAAGGTGACACTGAAGTTGGCGCCGAGGGCGGTCCTGGCAAGGCTGCTGCTGCGCCGCGCAGCTTCCAGCCCATGAACATCAATTTCGGGCTCTTTCCCCCCATCGAAGTGCCGAAAGCCGCCGAGGACGGCCGCCGCCTCAAGGGCAAGGAGCGCAGCCGCGCCCGCCGCCGGGCGATTGCCGCCCGCGCGCTTCGCGATCTCTCCGTCTGGCTTGCGGGCGACAGAGCACAGGGCGCGGATGAAGCGCCCGAAGCCGCAGCGCAGGGCGGTGTGGAGGTCTCGGCCTTGACCGGGGCCTCTAGGCCGGCCTCTTAGGCTGGCCTATATCGGCTTACCATCGCTGTCATCGCCCCCCATCGCCGCCATCGCCCCCATCGCTGCCGTCGCTCGCAATGCGGGCGCGGATGATGCGATCGGGATCGACGACGATCCCCGAGTCGGGATCGCCCTTCTTGATTTTGTCGACATTCTCCATGCCGGCGATGACCTCGCCCCAGACGGTGTATTGACCATCGAGGAAGGGGGCATCGGCAAAGCAGATGAAGAACTGGCTGTTGGCGCTGTCGGGGTCGGCGGCCCGCGCCATCGAGGCGGTCCCGCGCCTGTGGGACGCGTTGTTGAACTCGGCTGCAAGATCCGGATAGGACGAGCCGCCGGTGCCGGTGCCGTGGGGGCAGCCCGTCTGGGCCATGAACCCCGCAATCACGCGGTGAAAAACGATGCCATCGTAAAAGCCCTCGCGCACGAGAGTCTTGATGCGCGCCACATGCCCGGGTGCGAGGTCGGGCCGCATGGCGATGGCGACGACGCCTTGGCTCGTCTCGAGCACCAGCGTGTTCTCGGGGTCGGGATATTGGCTCATCTCAGCTCCTTGGTCTGGTGGTCTGGATAGGTGCTCGCGGGTTCTGGGCGTTATGCCGCCGCGCCAAACGATCGAGCCGCTTGGACTGGCCGCCAATCGCGCAACATACACGCGTCATGTGCGGATAGCCACCTTTGCAGCGCAGGCTTGATGGGAAGAGTGATGAGAGGAGTGCGCGCCCTTCCCGACATGCTCGGGAATGATAAAGCTCATCAGGACACGCTTGATGGTGTCAGCGATCGTGGCAAAGAGGGTGTTGAGATCGAAGATCGAGCTCGCTGTTCTTGGTGAGCGCTGCGTGCTCCTGCCCGTGCGGCCATCGCGCTCTCCTCGCCTCGGCCCTGCCCGGCCCGGCGAGGCGATGGTGCCCAAGCTCTCCAGCCAGTGCAGGCCCCAGGCCGACATGGCACGCCCAGCGTTGCGACTGGGCACGGAAGCGGCGAAGCCACGCCGGCACGGCAGCTCGGCTCGATTGGGAGGACGTGATGGGAAAACGTGGATGGGACAACTCAATCGGGGACGGCATATATTCTGGCGTTAGCGTCGATATTTGCAACAGCCCCGGAAGAAAATATACACTGTGCCCGATTGAGGCCGACCTCGAGCCCGCTTCCGAGGGGGGTGTTGCTTTCCCATGCATGCGCTTTATTTCGCCTATGGCTCGAATATGGACGCCCGGCTGATGGCCGAGCGCTGCCCCGGTGCGCGCGCCCTCGGGGTGGCGCAGCTCGAGAACTGGCAGTTTGTGATCACCAAGCGCGGCTCCGCCTCCATTGCGCCGGCTCGGGGCCGCATCGTTCATGGCGTCCTCTGGCGCTGTGCGCCCGAGCATGTCCATGTCCTCGATGCCTATGAAGGCGTACACTGGGGGAACTACCGCACCTGCCGCGTCACTGTGCGCGACGAAGCGGGCAGGCCCTATCGGGCCTTCACCTATGTCGCCAACCGCGCTCCGGGAGGCCGGGCGCGGGTCGACTACATGCTCACTGCAGTGCTGCCGGCGGCCGAGGCGTTCGGCCTGCCCGAGGACTATCGCCGCGAGCTGGCCGGCTGGCTGCCGCGTCGCCCCATTGGCGAGAAGCGCCGCCGCTATCGCGGGCGGCGCCGGCCGTTGCGGCTGTGACGGCCCGATGCCCCCATCGAGGGGCACGCTTGGTTGCCCGGGCGCCCGAGACATGCCGACCCCCGAGGGCGCGTGGGGCAAGGAGAGCATGGAGCGCATGACGAGGGCATGAGAAGAGCCTGAGGAGGCCATAAAGCCCATGCGGAGCTTTCATCATCCGGGCCGCTCGCCCGTCTATGCCACGAACGCCATGTGCGCGACCTCGCACCCGTTGGCGACGCTTGCGGCCATCGAGGCGCTCAAGGACGGCGGCAATGCGGTCGATGCCGCCATTTGCGCGGCCGCTGTACTTGGTGTCGTCGAGCCGCATATGACGGGGATCGGGGGGGACTGCTTCGCCATCATCGCCCATCCAGACGGGCGCATTGTCGCAATGAGTGGAGCAGGCCGCGCGCCGCGGGCGGCCGATGCCGAGGCGCTGCGGGCGCAAGGGCTGTCTGAGATCGCAGCGACAAGTCCCCATGCGGTCACGGTCCCCGCCGCCATCGCCGCCTGGGACAAGCTGGCGCGCGAGCACGGCCGGCTGGGGCTCGCGCGGCTCCTGGCGCCGGCCATCACGCATGCGGAGGAGGGGTTTGTCGTTGCCCCGCGTGTCGCTGTCGACTGGCGCGAGCTTGCCCCCACGCTCGCTGGGAACGCGGGCGCGTGCCGGCATCTCCTGACGGCGGGCGAGGCGCCTGGGGTGGGCGCCGTCGTGCGCTTTCCGGCTCTTGTCGAGACGCTGCGAACGATTGCGCGGGAAGGGCGCGCCGGCTTTTACGAAGGCGCGATCGCCGAGGACATGGTGGCCACATTGCAGGCCCTCGGCGGCGTTCACACCCTGGACGACTTCGCCGCCCAGGACGCGGACTATGTCGAGGTGCTGGGTCTCGATTATGGCGGCGGGCGGGTTCTCGAGTTTGGCCCGCCCAACCAGGGGGTGACGGCGCTCCTCATGCTCAATGTGCTCAAGGCGCTCGAGCGGCGTAGCCTCAGCTTTGCAGCGCCGGCCAAAAGCGCCAAGCGCGCCCATGTGCTGATGGAGGTGGCG
>WGBL01000101.1 GCA_015494375.1 Hyphomicrobiales bacterium
GCCGGATTTTTCTTTGGCCAACGAGAAGCCCTTTTTCGATGCCACCACAGAGCGCGCCGCGGCGCCATTGGTCGGCTTGATCTTGGCTTTCAGATAAGCCTCATAACGAGCCGCGGCGCGCTCTGTGGTGGCATCGAAAAAGGGCTTCTCGTTGGCCAAAGAAAAATCCGGCGGCAAAAGGCCCGGCCAAGCAAAAAGAAAGAGGAAAAAAACGGCAAGCGCAATTGCTGCGCGACAGCCCAGTCCAGACATGTCTCCACCCATCCCTTCAGGTCTGTCGGGCCGCTCATCGCCGCTGCCATGCCCCCCGCGCGCATGAGCAGGGCCCTACGCTCCACTTTGCTACGCAACCAAATTTGCTATGCAACGCTATGCAACCAAATTTGCTATGCAACGCTATGCAACCAAATTTGCTATGCAACCAAACCGCAACTCTCACCGCAACTCTCGTTGACCGCACCCCGGTGCAACGCAACCAAACACAACTGTGATTTTGCTTCTGCACGTGTTCCCTTGGCGATCAAGATAACTGAATTAGGAACACGCCTCCATGACCAAACCATGGCGGCCTGGCCGCAATGGGGCGACTACCGCGCCTGCCTCCCCGGAGGGAAATTCAGTCCGTTCAAGAAATTGCCATAGTTCTCTGGCTCGACTGCAAGGCATCCCTCCAATGATCCAGTGGTTGGGAGGTGAGCGGGACTGTGTAACGAGTGTCTCGATCGCGCTGCCCAATTCGGCGCCTGCAAAACTCGGTGCGAACAACACGACGAAACGACGAACAACAAGAACGATCCGAACAACAAAGAACGAATAAGTACAACAAGAAACGAGTCCGAGTGGCGCTGAGGGGCGGCCTCGACGAGGCCCTAAAGAAAACGTACCGCGTTGCAGGTGGACCCTGGGCCTGCAGAATGGTGCACTTGGTGCGGCTCGCATGAACCAATGCGATCGAGCCGCACCGGCGCATGGGCTGCGCATTCTGAACAAGCCGAATTCATAACGTCCTCTGAACGCTGCGTGCGGAAGGTGCGCCGTAGGCGGTCGCGGCTTTCGAATGTTGGCTCGACATTCGAAAAGGAGCCGCCGGCCGTCCGGTGTGCCCATTGAGTGTGGTTTGGAGGAATGGAGATGGTTGTTCGCTTGTCGCCGGCGCTGTTGCTGGCGGTTTTGGCACTGGCGCTGTCGATACTGGCCACCACGATCGAGCCGGCGCTTGCGCGTGGTGAGAAGAGTGCCCGCCCCACATCACACGCCAGCCGTGTTGCCCGCGCAAACCAAGGCACTGTGGGCATCATATCGGGCGGGATCGGCGGCACCTATATCCGTATTGCGAGCGATCTCGCCGCGGTGCTGAACGACGGCGATCGCCTGCGCGTGCTGCCCATCGTCGGCGAGGGCTCGATCCGCAACATCAACGACATTCTTTATCTGCGCGGAGTCGATATCGGCATCGTGCAATCGGATGTGCTCAGCTACTTCAAGCGCCAGCCCGGCTATCGCAACATCGCCGAGCGGATTGCCTACATCACCAAGCTCTACAACGAGGAGCTGCATGTGCTGGCCGGCCCGCGAATCCGCACGATCCGCGATCTCGCCGGCAAGAAAGTGAACGTGGGGCTCAAGGGCAGCGGCACCTCGATGACGGCGGCCACCGTCTTTCGCGCTCTCGGCATCAAGGTGCGCCCGGTCCATATGGATCAGGCGCTCGCCATCGAAGAGATCAAGCGCGGCAGGATCGCGGCCACCCTCTATGTCGCGGGCAAGCCGGCCTCGATCGTCGCCAATCTCAAGCCTTCAGATGGTCTTCATATCGTCCCTGTGGCCTATCGCGGGCGCTTGCAGGAGAGCTATCTGCCGACCCGCTTCACCCATAGCGACTACCCGCAGCTCATCCCCAAGGGCCAGACGGTCCGCTCGATCGCAGTCGGTGCGGTGATGGCAGTCTACAATTGGAAGCCCGATACCGAGCGCTACCGAAAGGTCGATCGGTTCATCAAGGCCTTCTTTTCCAAGTTCGACCAATTCCTCAAACCGCCGCGCCACAAGAAATGGCGCGAGGTCAATCTGGCCGCCAAGGTGCCCGGATGGAAGCGGTTCAGCGCGGCAGAGACATATCTCAAGCTCGCCAAGGTGGGCGAGGAGACGACGCTTAAGACGGCATTCCGGAGATTCCTCGACAGCTTCAGTGCGCCGCTCAAGGGCTCGGGCCTCAGCGCCGAGGATCAGGAGGCGCTGTTTCGCAAGTTCCTCACCTGGCGCGGCGAGGTTCGCTGAGCGCTCGGCGGCCCGGTGCTCGGCGGTGTGAGGCTCGGCGGCACGGGGCTCGGAGGCTCGGCAGACGGTCATCAGTCGGTGTCCTTCAAGGGGCGTTGCGGAGGGGAGCGAGGAAAACCGGTATGTCGCGTGGCGATCGACTTTCGCGAAAGGAATGTTTGGAAGGCAGGCCGATGCGGGCCGATGCCGCCGGTCGGCAAGTCGGCGCAAGCCTCACGAGACGGCTGGCCCAGGCCCGGCCCGAAGATGCCGAGCAAAGCGCGCTCCTCGAGGTGGTGCAATCGCTCAATGAGGTTCTCGACGAGCTTGCGGCCGGCGGCGAGGGCGAGGGCCAAGTGCAGCACACTCGAGCGCAACAGAGGCAAGCGCAATATAGACGAGCGCAACAGCGAGAAGCGCAACAGGCGCAAGAGCAGCATAACCAGGTGCAGCACAGCCAGGCGCAGCACAACCAGGGGCAGCACGGTGCAGAGGGTGCGCGTCGAGGTGCCGTCTCGCGGACCGCCTCGCGCCCCCAGGGCGTCGCGCCTCCGCAAGGCGCCTTTCTCCCATCAGGCGATACCCCAATGGCAAACGCGAGCAGCAAACCCGGCGGACGCGACCTTCTGGAGGTCGTGCCGCAGAGTCGTCGCCCCAAACAAGAACGGGCGTTGCGCGGACGCACACCATCGCGGGATGTGCCGGCGATGCCCACGCCTGCACCCACAACGCCGACAACGTCCACAAGCGCGCCCACGGCACCCACACCCGCGCCCACCGCGCCCACTGCGCCCATGACGCCCACAACAGCCACCACGGCGCCGAGCGCAGAGCCGGGCGCGATTGCCGAGCCCGCCCGGCTCATCGGGGAGCTCGCGGCCGCAATCGAGCCTTCTGCAACGCCTGCGCCTCAAGCCCAGAACCGGCCGCCCGCCGAAGCCATTCAGCCCGATGATGACCTTCCCGCTATCGCTAGGCGCCCGCGCCCCCAGCTCGAGGACAAGCACAGGCCGGGAGCGATTGCGCACGCCGCGCATGCGCCGGGTCGACGCTTTCGTCGCGGCGCAGGGCGGCCGCTGCTCTGGTTCGTCGGGGCCGTTTTGCTCGGCATCGCCCTTGCGGGAGGCCTTGCAAAATATTGGCTCGAGAGTGCCGTCACGGGCCGCACCGAGGCCGCGCGCCAACATGCGAACTCGCGCGCGATTGCCGAGCCGACGAGCAGGCTTGCAGCTGGTACCGGGGAGACGAGCGGGCGCGCCGCTGGTCCCGGGCAGATGAGCGGGCGCGCCGCTGGTCCCGGGGAGACGAGCCAGCTCGGCAATGCGCGCCCCCGGCGGTCGACCGCCGGACGCCCGCCTGCGCTCGCCTTGGCCGGCGAAGAGAAGCGCGCCCGTCCCAAGACGCCTTCGCCAGGCGCCACGAGCGACCCGAGCGCAAGCCGTCCACCCGGGGCCACCGCCGCCGTCGCCAAGCCGCCCGCGGCCGAGCGATCCGCCCTTGCCACAACCGACATGTTGTCAGGGGTGCGCGAGGCGCTCACCACGGCGCCCCAGCGGGAAGTTGCCTCTGCGCCTCCGCAGCGGGCTTCAGGATCGAACGTCAGCGGTGTGCCCACGCCCGAGCCAGTGACACCGCCAGCCGATGTTGCCCTCTCAGCCCCCTCGTCGAGCGCCAGTGCGGCCGCCAAAGAGAGGCCGACCACAGCGCCATCTCTCTCAGCCGATCCCGGGATGGCCCATGCCGAACGCGCTCTTGCGATGGCGGCAAGCAATCTCAAGGTGAGCAGGAAGGAGGTCCGTGCCCTGTTGCAGCGCGCTCAGGCCTTGCTCGCCAACGGCGACATCGGGCCCGCAAGACTGTTGCTCGAGCACCTCGCAGAGGCGGGACACGGCCCCAGCGCAGAAAGCCTCGCGCGGAGCTATGATCCGGCCTATTTCCCGGTCGGCCTCGTCACCGGCGTTGCACCGAGCCTTGCCGAGGCCGTCAAATGGTATCGGGTCGCGGCAAAACTCGGACAGAGGAGCGCCGCAAGACGCCTCAGGGAGATCGCCAAGCTTTCGGAAGAGCGCAGGAGGGGCAATTAACATTAACTCAAGATTTGTTCCCGCTCTTGGTTAATGAAATCATGTGACGCATATGCATTACGGAAACAAAATGTTAAGTTCCCACCATTCGTGCGTGAACGAGAATGGCAATTTTACCGAAAACAGCACTTTCTTTCTGACGGGCCCATCCCGTCGGAAAACCGCTGCCCGCCTGCAAAGCGCGACACGAGCTCACTAGCGATGGAAGCGGCTCATGAGCAGATCGACAAGCAGGATCGCCCACGAGAGGTCCCGCCCGGCATCAGCGAGGCAACAACCCCAAAGCCTCGCTGAGCACAGACAAGAAGCTGGCGATACCACTGGCGAGGCCATATTGGGGCCGGCGCCTGCCTCGCCTGGGAATGCGGCGGCGGAGCTTCACGAGACCATCGAAAACAGCAAGCTCGTTCTCGGTTTTTTGCGCGACGCCATGGCCGAGGTCGCTGCCGGAAAACCGGCTCCGTCCGGAAGCGTCGCCGCGGAGGCGGGAAGCGCCAGTGAAGGTGAGCCAAACGAATCATCCGAGGAGAACGAATCATCCGAGGAGAAGGTCGGGCAGGGCGACGCGCGGCAAGGGGCAGGCGTGCGGGCGCGGGGTGTGAAAAGGCGAGCTGCCTCAGCAAAGGCCAAGGGTGCCGACAAAGACCGCAAGAAGAGCGAGAAGACGCGTGCTCGGCGCAAATCCGCAAAGGGCGCAAGAGCAAAGCCCGGCAAAGGCAGGTCCGCAAAGGCGAAGGAGCCGGCGAGGAAACGCGCGTCGGGCCGGGCTTCGCGGCACGATTCGGATCGCTCTTCTCCCACATCGGGGGCCCGAGAGGCGGCAAAACAAGATGACGCAAAACAGGACCGCGCAAAGCAAGCCAAAAAGGCCACTTCGAAGAGCGGATCACTTGCTGCGGAGTTTGCACGTGCTGCCGCCGCGGCAGCGATGGCGTATGGGCACCGCAGCTACAAAACAGAAATCACCGAATCCGCTATAGACAAACCCCGGATAACCAAGGCAGGTCAAAGCACTGGTGGCGACCTGGCAGGGCTGACGGCTGGCGATGAGCGTCCTAGCGATCGCAATCCGAGCGAGCGGCAGCGAGTGGCCAGGCAGGAGCCCTCGGGCGAGCGGGCAGAGGCGGACAAGCAGGAGCCGTCGGGCCAGTACGCAGAGCACGCAAAGGCGGAAAAGCAGGAGCTGCGGGGCAAGCCGGCAGAGGGCAAGGCCGGCATTGAGACAGCGGGGAACGAATCGAGTGGAGGGCAAGCGCGTATCGATGCAATCTTGCTGAGGTGTGAGAATATCGTGCGGCCAAACAGTACCTTGCGTAAGTGGGCCGAGGGCCCGGCAGATGCGATCGACGATGTCGACGCCGTCTTGAGCGGCTGTTCCGATGTGTTGCGGGTGGCGCCGAGGCCATCCGCCGGCGCTCGGCCGTGGCCCGAGCCCCAGTTGTTGCGACCCGAGGCTCAGCTCCAATCCGAGCCCGAGTCCCAACCTCAGCCCCAATGGCACGCCGAGGCTCAGTTGCAACCTGAGCCCGAGGTCCAACCTGAAGCCGAGTTTCAACCTGAGCCCGAGCCCGGGTTTCGAGCCGATCCCCAGTTTCGACCAGAGCCTCATTTCCAAGCCGAGATCCAGGCCCAACCTCACCCTCAGGCCCAACCTCACCCCCAGGCCCGGCCGCAACCTCAAC
>WGBL01000102.1 GCA_015494375.1 Hyphomicrobiales bacterium
CTCTTTCAGTATGTGGGCGATCCGATCAACAACATGGTGGGCCAAGACACCTCGCTCGCCGAGCGCGAGAAGCTCAAGCACGAGCTCGGCCTCGACCAGCCCGTGATCGTCCAGTTCTGGCGCTTCATGAGCAATGCCGTGCGCGGCAACTTCGGCATCTCCTATCGCCTGCGCAAACCCGTCTCCGAACTCATCGCCGAGCGTTTCTCGGCAACCATCGAGCTCTCGCTCGTCTCGGCGCTCCTCGCGCTCGCGGTCGGCATCCCCATGGGCGTCTATACCGCGCTCAAGCGCGACAGCCTTCTTGCGCGCGCCTTCATGACCCTTTCGCTCATCGGCGTTTCGCTGCCGACCTTTCTCATCGGCATCTTTCTCATTCTCTTCTTCGGCGTGGTGCTGCGCTGGCTGCCAACCTTCGGGCGCGGCGAGGTGGTCGAGGTCTGGGGCTGGACGACCGGGCTCCTGACCATGAGCGGCCTCAAGTCGCTGATCATGCCCGCGATCACGCTCGCCATCTTCCAGATGACGCTGATTGTCCGGCTGATCCGTGCCGAGATGCTCGAGGTGCTGCGCTCGGACTACATCAAGTTCGCCCGCGCCCGCGGCCTCAAGGCGCGCACCATCCACTTCTCCCACGCCCTCAAGAATACGCTCGTGCCGGTCATCACTATCATCGGCCTGCAAGTGGGCTCCATCGTCGCCTTCGCCATCATCACCGAGAGCGTCTTTCAGTGGCCCGGCATGGGGCTTTTGTTCATTCAGGCCATCAGCGAGGTCGACATCCCCGTCATGGCGGCCTACCTCATGCTGATTGCCTTCATCTTCGTCATCATCAATCTGGTCGTGGACATCCTCTACTATGTTATCGATCCGCGGTTGCGGGTGCATGGACGCTAAGCGAGCACGCCCATGGAGTTGCCGAACCGAGACGCCCCTGGCGACGCGCACCCTGAGAGGGCGGGGGTGCTTGCGCGCTTTCTCGATCATGACCTCTGGTGGAGCTTCAGCCGCTCGCCACTGGTGATCATTGCGGCCATCGTCACGCTCGTGATGATCCTCGCCTCCGTCTTTGCGCCCTGGGTTGCGCCCTACGATCCTTTCGATCTCGCCAGCATCGACCTCCTCGATGCCCTAAAGCCGCCCGCCTGGATCGAGGGCGGCAGCGCGCGCCATCTCCTCGGCACCGACGATCAGGGGCGCGACGTGCTCTCGACCATCCTCTTCGGCAGCCGCATCTCGCTGCTCGTCGGCTTTCTTTCGGTCCTTATGGCGATGGTTCTGGGGGTCAGCATCGGGCTTGTCGCTGGCTATGCCGGTGGCTGGGTCGATGCCGTGCTCATGCGCATCGCCGATATTCAGCTCTCGTTTCCGGCGATCCTGATTGCGCTGCTCATCGATGGTGTCGTGCGCGGCCTCCTCCCAGAGGGCCGGCATGAGGATCTGGCGCTCATCGTGCTTATCGTCGCCATAGGCCTGAGCTTTTGGGTGCAGTATGCGCGCACCGTGCGCGGCTCGACGCTCGTTGAGAAGACAAAGGAATATGTCCAGGCCGCCCAGGTGATCGGCTTGCCGGGGGCGCTCATTCTGGTTCGCCACATCCTGCCCAATGTCCTGGGCCCGGTGCTGGTGATCGCCACCATTCAGCTCGCGCTCGCCATCATCATCGAGGCGACGCTTTCGTTTCTCGGCGTCGGCGTGCCGCCCACCTCGCCCTCGCTCGGTACCCTCATTCGCATCGGCAACGACTATTTGTTTTCGGGCGAATGGTGGATCACGGTTTTTCCGGGCCTGGCGCTCATCATACTGGTGCTGGCGGTCAACCTCCTCGGCGACTGGCTGCGCGATGCGCTCAACCCGAAGCTCCGGTAAGGCAGCGCTTTCGGGCCAATTTACTCATGCCAATTTGCTTTCCGGCAAAGTTGCATCGCGTACTGTTTTCAGAGCACAACGCGAAGGGCATGGCAGGATCAAGGCCCCGCCCCGGCACTTGCCGTGCTCTGGGCCTGCGGCAGACGCGCCGAGGCACGCGGAGAGCTTTTGCCCTCTTGCGATCTCTCGCTTTCTCTCCCACCATTTTGCCGCCTTAAAACAAAACACGAACATTTCTTGACAAGCTCCGCCCTTTGCAGTAGCGTGCCGTGAGTTAAGTGTTCTCCAATTGTTCAAGCGTTCGGCAGAGTGATGGCTTCTTCGTCAACGCCATTGGCAGGCTCATCGTCGCCTTCGTCATCGGCTTCGTCATTGGCTTCGGCTTCATTGCCGCCCCTTTCCCGGATGATCTGGGACGCCAAGTATCGCTTGAAGACAAGCGATGGTCGCCCCCTCGAGCAGACGATCGAGGAGACATGGCGCCGTGTTGCGGGTGCCGTGGCACGACCTGAGAAAGGGGGGGCGCGCAAGGCTTGGCGCCGCCGCTTCTATGAGGCGATGAGCGATTTTTCGTTCCTTCCGGCCGGGCGCATTCTTGCGGGCGCCGGCACCAGGCGCCGTGTGACGCTCGCCAATTGTTTCGTCATGGGCACCATCGCCGACGACATGGCGTCAATCTTCGAGAACCTCAAGGAAGCGGCGCTGACGCTGCAAATGGGCGGTGGTATCGGTCACGACTTCTCCACCCTGCGGCCGGCGGGCGCCGAGGTCGTGGGCGTCGGTGCCGATGCCTCGGGGCCGCTCAGCTTCATGGACGTCTGGGACGCCATGTGCCGCACCATCCTTTCGGCGGGCGGGCGGCGCGGCGCCATGATGGCCACCCTTTCGTGTGATCATCCCGACATCGAGGCGTTTATTGCCGCCAAATCGGACCCGGCGCGCTTTCGCAATTTCAATCTTTCGGTGCTGGTGAGCGACGCCTTCATCGCCGCCGTCGAGCGTGATGGGCCCTGGCATCTCCAGTTCAATGGCCGGCACAGCAAGACTTTGAGAGCCCGCGAGCTCTGGCAGCAGATTATGCGCGCCACCTATGAGACGGCCGAGCCCGGTGTCATCTTCATCGATCGCATCAATGCCGAGAACAACCTCTCGTATTGCGAGGAAATCCGCGCCACCAATCCCTGTGGCGAGCAGCCGCTGCCGCCCTATGGCGCCTGTTTTCTGGGCTCGATCAATCTGGCGCGCCTGGTGAGCGATCCCTTTGGCCGAAATGCGGGGATCGATACGGGGCGGCTCGAGGAGCTCACCCGCCTGGCGGTGCGTTTTCTCGATAATGTCATTGACATCTCCCGCTTTGCGCTTGCCCGCCAGCGCAAGGAGGCGCGGCACAAGCGGCGCATCGGGCTCGGTGTGACGGGGCTTGCCGATGCGCTCATTTTGTGCGGGGTGCGCTATGGCAGCGCCCGGGCGCAGCGGCTTGCACAAGCGTGGATGCGCACCATCCAGAATGCGGCCTATCGCGCAAGTGTCGAGCTTGCGCGCGAGAAGGGCGTCTTTCCGGCTTACGAGCGCGCGTCATTCCTCGCGGCGCCCGGCGTCGGCCGGCTTGATGAAGCGGTACAGAGGGCCATCGCCAAACATGGGGTGCGCAATGGTTTGCTCACGAGTGTGGCGCCGACGGGCACGATCTCGCTTCTGGCGGGCAATGTTTCGAGTGGCGTCGAGCCCGTGTTCGATTTTACCTATCGGCGTCGGCTCCATGAGCCGGGTGATGGCGCTCGCGAGATCGTCGTCGAGGATTGGGCCTATCGGCTCTATCGGCAGCGCCAGGGCCCCGAGGCGGCGTTGCCGGAAGCCTTCGTCACGGCGCGCGACCTGACACCTGAAGAGCACCTCGACATGCAGGCGGCGCTCCAGCCCTATGTGGACAGCGCCATATCGAAAACCATCAATTGCCCGGCCGATATGACATTTGAAGACTTTTCCCAAGTCTATCTCGATGCCTACCGCAAGGGCCTTAAAGGCTGCACCACCTATCGGCCGAGCGAGGTGCGCGGGGCGGTGCTCGTCTCCTCGGCCATGGCGGACGGTGGGGCAAGCGGCGCGCAGGCCCAGCAGGGCGCAAGAACGGGGGCCCAGCAGAAGGTAAGGACGGAGGCCCAACAGAGAATAACAACGGCGGGCCCGCGGAAGGTCACAACGCAGGCGCAGCAGCGCGCAACCACGGCTTCGCATGGTCGGGCGATGGTGCCGGCACCGGCTACGGCCGTCGCGGCCGAGAGCGAGCACGCCAGCTTTGGGGAGCCGCTCGCCGAAGCAGCGGGATCCGCCTACGCGCGAACCTCCGATAAGCTCTCGACCGCGGGTGAGCGGTTGCCCGAAGGAGCGGCCAGCGAGCTGGCGCCGAGTCTTGCGCCGAGTGATGTCGTCTATATGTGCGCGCCGCTCGAGCGGCCGGGCGATCTCGCGGGCCATACCTATAAGCTCAAGTGGCCCGACTCGGACGACGCTTACTACATCACCATCAACGACATCGTCGTTGACGGCCGCCGCCGGCCGTTCGAGATTTTCATCAACACCAAGAATCTCGAGCACTACGCCTGGATCGTCGCGCTCACGCGCATGATCAGCGCCATCTTCCGGCGTGGCGGCGATGTGTCATTCGTCGTCGACGAGCTCAAAGCGATTTTCGATCCAAGAGGCGGTCAATGGCTCGGTGGCCGTTATGTGCCAAGCCTCATTGCCGCCATCGGTGATATTGTGGAGCGTCATTTGAAGCGCATCGGGTTTCTGACAGGCGCTGAGGAAGGGGGCGCCTCAGATGCCGCGCCGGGGCCGGGGGTGCGTGCCGGGGCGCGAATGGACCGCACCGCGGACGAGCTGACCGATGCCGCCAACACCGCGGGCGCCCGCAGAGCCACGGGCGCCACCAGAGCCGTCGGCACGCCCAGAACCGCGCCCACTCCCAAAGCCTTGGACGACACCGGCGGCACTCAAGTTAGCGCTGGCGCGACTGATGGCACCAGCCAAGATTTTGTCGGCGCTACCGACGGCGCCAGAGCTGTCACGGGCGCCACCACCCGGACCATCGCCAACGACACCACCGCCACCATCGCCGGCAACGCCCCCGAGCCCGCAGGAGAGCCGACAACACACTTGCAGGCCATGCATGGCATGGCACCCGGGCCCCTCTGTCCGCGCTGCAAACGGGCGGCGCTCGTCCATCAGGAAGGCTGTTTGAGCTGTCGCAATTGCGGCTATTCGAAATGCAGCTGAATGCGGGCAAGTGGCGGCGAACGGCAAAGGTCTGGCAAAGGTCTAATGACGGCGCATCGCAGGGGCCCGGGGCTCGCGACCGGCACTCCGGTGGGGTGTTGGCCTCTGCGGTCCTGGGGCCGGTGGACCGCATGGAATGGCCGCGAGTGACGACGCGGCAGATGAAACCGCGCGCCACAGCTGGTTTGCACGCGGCCTCCGCCCTTGATACGAGCCAACATTCAGGGGCGCTGCGGCCCAATCGAGCGCTGCGGCGCAACCGGGTGCGGCGGCCCAACCGAGCGCTGCGGCCCAACCGGGCGCGGCGGCGCAACCGGGCGCTGCGGCCCAACCGGGCGCGGCGGCGCAACCGAGCGCTGCGGCCCAATCGAGCGCTGCGGCGCAACCGGGTGCGGCGGCCCAACCGAGCGCTGCGGCGCAACCGGGCGCTGCGGCGCAACCGGGCGCGGCGGCGCAACCGAGCGCTGCGGCGCAACCGGGCGCGGCGGCGCAACCGAGCGCTGCGGCCCAACCGAGCGCGGCGGCCCAACCGGGCGCGGCGGCGCAACCGAGCGCTGCGGCTCAACCGAGCGCGGCGCGGTCGAACCCAGCGCCTAGCTATTCACAGCTCCCGCCATCATGGATCCAGAAACGATTCAATCCGCCGCAAATATGCGTTAAGTTGCCAACAGTGGCAAAGTTGTTACAGATACCCGCAGAGGCTGCCAGTGAGCGCATGGATCGCACTCTTGCTTTTGATCATTGCCGGGCTCGTCTTGGTGCTGCGCCACGATGCCGGCACCATCGCCGGGCTCGATGCCGCCGACTTCTCGGCACTTGTTGCGGGCCTGGCGCTCCTCATATTCATCGGCTTTCCGCTGTTTGCCCGTTATCGCGGCGGGCTCGCCTCCGCCTTGCGCGATCTCGCCGTCTGGGCGGGCGCGGCGCTTGTGCTCGTCGCCATCTATAGCTATCGCGGCGAGCTTTATGAGGTTGCCAACCGCATGGGCGGCGAGCTTTTGCCGCCCGGCACCGAGCTTGCGCCCGAAGGTGCCGCGCCGGGCGGGCGGGCGGTGCGCATTCGTCGCCAGCCCGACGGCCAGTTCATCGTCCGCGCGCGTATCGACAACACCACCGTGCGCATGCTGGTCGATACCGGCGCCTCCGCCGTGGTGCTGCGCCAGGAGGATGCCCGGCGCATCGGCATCGATCTCGACAGCTTGCGCTATAGCGTGCCCGTGCAGACGGCCAATGGCACCGCGCTTGCCGCCCGCGTGCGCCTCGGGCGGGTTTTCGTCGGCCCCATCGGCATCGCCCGCGTCGAGGCCCTGGTTGCCAAGCCCGGGGTTCTCGACCAGAGCTTGCTCGGTATGAGTTTTTTAAGTCGATTGCGCTCTTATGAGTTTTCGGGAAGCTTCCTGACTTTGCGGGGCTGAAGCGAAACGGCCTGGCGGGAAGCCCCTGGGCCGGCTCAGGTCGAAGCTTGCTGGTCGCCGGCACAAAGTGTTTTGCCGAAGGAGACGACCGGGGACCGGACCCATGTCTTTGCCGTCGGGATTGCGCTATGCCTTGAGGGAGGGGGCGATCTGGCTTGCGGCCGTCGCGTCCATCTTTTTCTCGATCTACTATTTTGAAGAAATCAGGGGCTGGGCGGGCCGCCTTGGCAGCGAGCTGGCGCGCTCGAGTGTGCAGACGCCGCAAGATGACGCGCTCGATGCAACCAGCCCCCGACTGGAGCACCGATTTGAGCTCGCTGCGCAGACCGAAGAAGACGAATATGGCGGCACCGGGCGTGTCGTCTATTTGCGCGCCGATCGCAACAATCAGTTCTATGCCAGGGCCTATATCAATGGCCGGCCCATTGAGGTTTTGGTCGATACCGGCGCGTCCCATGTCTCGCTCCGCTATGAAGACGCAAGGCGGCTCGGGCTTTATGTCGACAAGCGAGACTTCACCCACTGGGCAAGGACGGCCAACGGCCGCGCCCGCATTGCGCCGATCCGGATCGACCGCATCCGCCTTGGTGATATCGTCGTGCGCGATGTCGAGGGTTTTGTCGGCGAGCCCGGCAAGAAGTTTGTGAGCCTCCTCGGCATGAGCTTCTTGCGACGGCTGAAAAGTGTGAGGATCGAGGGGCGGAACCTCAAGTTGGCGAATTGAGCAAGGAGACTGCAGGCCCCGGGCGGGCGCCTTCGTTGCAACGGGCGGGCGCCCGGCTTTGCTGCCGACGAGGCTCGTGAC
>WGBL01000103.1 GCA_015494375.1 Hyphomicrobiales bacterium
GACCGCGCGCGACTTGGCGGCGCGTTCCTCAGCCGTGGGCTCTGAGCCGGCTGCAATCACCGGCACCGTCCCGCCAAACGAGGCCAGCACGAAAGCCGCTCCGACCAGCCCCCAAGCCGCAATGAGGGGGGATGCGATCCACTTCTTCTTTTTCTTCGTCATGAGCGAACTCCTTCTCCAAGGGGGCGCTTATTCTCGAAGGCTCTCCAGTTGCTCTCGAAGGGCTTCCAACGGAGCACACCTTCTCAAAAAGAGGTGCTCATTCTCCGAGGACGGCTTGCGCAGTCGCTTCCGTCGGGCGAGAGCGCCTAGCCCCGGCCATCGTCGCCGAGACACCCGAGGCAACCAATTGGACCACTAAATCGAGCCTTTGATCCAGTCGGCGAGCTTGCTCTTGGGCAGCGCACCCGTCTGGGTGGCCGCCACCTCGCCGTTCTTGAAGATCATCAAGGTGGGAATGGCACGAATGCCATAGCGGCTCGGCGTATTGGGGTTGTCGTCGATGTTGAGCTTGGCGATCTTGACCTGGCCGCCCATCTCTGCGGCGATTTCCTCGAGCGCCGGACCGATGGCCTTGCAAGGCCCGCACCACTCGGCCCAGAAATCCACCACCACGGGCTCGGAAGCATTGAGGACTTCGCTTTCAAAGGTGTCGTCGGAAACAGCTGTCGTGGCCATTGTCAGTTCTCCAAAGCGTCAACGGGCAACGGGCATTGGGCATGGCGAGCTTGCATGTGAGAGCGCGTACCTGCCGGGCCCAAGGTTAGCGGGAAGGTAGGGAGCAGCCTGCGCCCCGTCAAGTGGCCGCAGAGATCGGTGATGGGCCGTGCCGTCCATTCGCCTTGCGCCCTTTGCGTTCGCGGCATCTCGCTGCACCCTACGTTGCTTCGTCCCGGCTCGCGCTCGAACTACAACCAACGATCCGCTTGCTCGGCCTGCACGCACTCTTCATAATGTTTCACAATGCACGAAAGCATGCTCTAAAGCGGTGATCTCAAAGCGGGAGCGATGAACCGCTACGCCGCAACGGTCTGCGACCGCCCGCAACAGCCTGCCACACGACGTGACGGATTGGGAGGAATGCCATCATGTCCGATGAGAAGGTCTACGATGTCCCCGCCGAATGGGCCGCCAAGGCCTGGGTCGACAATGCAACCTACCTTTCGCTCTATGAGGAGAGCATCAAGGACCCCGAAGGCTTCTGGGGGCAGCACGGCCAGCGCATCGACTGGATCAAGCCCTATACACGCGTCAAGAACACCTCCTATGCGCCCGACAACGTCTCGATCAAATGGTTCGAGGACGGCACGCTCAATGTTGCCGCCAACTGCATCGACCGCCATCTCGACTCGCGCGGTGATCAGGTCGCCATCATCTGGGAGGGCGACGACCCCACCCACGACGAGAGGATCACCTACCGCCAGCTCCACGAGCGGGTGTGCAAATTCGCCAATGTCCTGAAGGCCAACGGCGTCAAGAAGGGCGATCGCGTCACGATCTATTTGCCGATGATCCCCGAGGCCGCCTATGCCATGCTCGCATGCGCCCGCATCGGCGCCATCCACTCGGTCGTCTTCGGCGGTTTCTCGCCCGAGGCGCTTGCCGGCCGGATCACCGATTGCGATTCGAAGTTCATCATCACGGCGGATGAAGGCATACGCGGCGGCAAGACCATTCCTCTCAAGGCCAACACCGACGAGGCGCTCACCAAGACCGCCGGTGGCGAGAAGGTGCTGGTGGTCCGCCGCACGGGCGGGCAGATCAACTGGGATCCGGCACGCGACATCTGGCTGCACGAGGAGCTCGTCAAGGTCTCAGCCGATTGCCCGCCCGAGGAGATGAGCGCCGAGGATCCGCTTTTCATCCTCTATACGTCGGGCTCGACCGGCAAGCCCAAGGGCGTGCTCCATACGTCGGGCGGCTATCTCGTCTATACCTCGATGACCCACCAATACGTCTTCGACTATCACGACGGCGACATCTACTGGTGCACGGCCGATGTCGGCTGGGTGACGGGCCACAGCTATATCGTCTACGGCCCGCTCGCCAATGGCGCCACCACGCTCATGTTCGAAGGCGTGCCGAACTACCCCACGCCCTCGCGCTTCTGGCATGTCTGTGACAAGCACGGGGTGAACATCTTCTACACCGCCCCGACGGCCATCCGGGCGCTCATGGGCGCGGGCGACGACTATGTCAAGCGCACCGACCGCTCCTCGCTCAAGCTGCTCGGGACCGTCGGCGAGCCGATCAATCCCGAGGCCTGGGAGTGGTATTATCACGTCGTGGGCGAGGGGCGTTGCCCCATTGTCGACACCTGGTGGCAGACCGAGACGGGCGGCATTCTGATCACCCCGTTGCCCGGCGCGACCAAGCTCAAGCCCGGCTCGGCGACGCGCCCGTTCTTCGGCGTGCAGCCCGGGCTCGTTGACCCGGATGGCAATATTCTCGACGGCGAGGCGTCGGGGAATCTGGTGCTGCTCGATTCTTGGCCCGGACAGATGCGCACCGTCTATGGCGATCACCAGCGCTTTGTCGAGACCTATTTCACCACCTACAAGGGCATGTATTTCACGGGCGACGGCGCCCGGCGCGACGGTGACGGCTACTATTGGATCACGGGCCGCGTCGACGACGTGCTCAACGTCTCAGGCCATCGCATGGGCACAGCCGAGGTCGAGTCGGCCCTTGTCGCCCATCCCAAGGTCTCGGAGGCCGCTGTTGTCGGCTATCCCCACGACATCAAGGGCCAGGGCATCTATTGCTATGTCACGCTGATGGCGGGCGAGACGCCGTCCGATGAGCTCAAGGCCGAGCTTCGCGACTGGGTGCGCAAGGAAATCGGGCCCATTGCGACCCCCGATCTCATCCAGTTTGCGCCGGGCCTGCCCAAGACGCGCTCGGGCAAGATCATGCGCCGCATCCTGCGCAAGATCGCCGAAAACGACTACGACAACTTGGGCGACACTTCGACCCTCGCCGAGCCGGCCGTCGTCGAGGACCTGATTGAGAACCGCCAGAACCGGCCGGCTGCAGAATAGAACGACACTAAGGGCGTGGGCCGAACCGTCGTCTCACTGGGGGTGTCTTGCCTCCCTCATACCGCAAAGCGCACAAGCATCACGTCGCCGTCTTGGACGACGTAGTCGCGGCCCTCGAGGCGCATGCGGCCGGCCTCCTTGGCCCCCGCCTCGCCGCCATGGCGGACATAGTCGTCATAGCTGATGGTCTCGGCGCGAATGAAGCCCTTCTCGAAATCGGTGTGGATGGTGCCTGCGGCCCTGGCGGCCGTGGTGCCCCTGGGGATTGTCCAGGCCCGCGCCTCCTTGGGGCCCGCGGTAAAGAACGTAATGAGCCCCAAGAGCGCATAGCCCGCACGCACCAGACGATCGAGACCCGGCTCGGCGAGCCCCAGCTCTTCGAGGTACTCGCGCCGCTCGCCCTCATCGAGCACCGCCAGCTCGGCCTCGATACGGGCCGAGACGACGATGCTCGAGGCGCCCTGCTCACGGGCATAGTCGGCAACGAGCGCCGCGTAGCGATTGCCGCGCGCGGCCGCGGCCTCCCCGACGTTGGCGACATAAAGGACGGGCTTGGCGCTGAGCAGATGGAGCGCGCGAAACAGGGCCCGCTCTTCGGGCAAGACCTCGACGAGCCGGGCCGGGCGTCCCTCCTCGAGCACCTCTCGAA
>WGBL01000104.1 GCA_015494375.1 Hyphomicrobiales bacterium
CATTCGATGGCCTCGGAGCCCGAATTGGTGAAAAAGACCTTGTCGGCAAACGTTGCATCCGTCAACCGTTGCGCAAGCCGCTCCTGGCCGGGGACATGAAAGAGGTTGGAGGTGTGCCAGACCCGGGCCGCCTGCTCATTGAGCGCCTTGATCAGATGGGGATGGCAATGGCCGAGCGAGGTGACTGCGATGCCACTCGCAAAGTCGAGATAGCGCTCGCCGTCCTCGGTCATGAGATAAGCCCCCTCGCCCCGCTCGAAGGCCAGGTTGTAACGGGCGTATGTTGGCAATACCGCTGACATCACATGACCAGGGTTACCGGGCCAGGAAACTTGAGCAGAGCCTTTGAGCAAGCGCCCAAGCGACCACATGCGAACAAGCCTAGGCCCAAGCACGGCGAGGGCGAAACGTTCCAGTCCCAGAAGTCCGACACGCTCAAGCTCGAATCAGCCCATAAGCCAATAGGCTCGACAAAGCCGACAGGTTCGATGCCGATAGGCTCGAAAGCCGATCGGCTCGACAAAACCAAAACGCCGCCCACATGGCGGCGAAGACGTGCTATTTACCGGCCTAAGCGAGAGGGAGTCAATCTGTTGGCGCCGCTCTCGTCCCACACCTCTTTCCATTGCCGCATGAGGGGGCGCGGCAAGAACGGCAGCCGACCGTCGACAAGGGAGCTTTCGGGAACGATCGCCATGGCACCAAGACGCGAACAGCAAGCAACGGAAGAGAGCACAACTCCGCCACTTAAACAATCCCTCGAGCAGCTGACGATCGCGACACCCGGCGCGGGCTTTGTCGAGATCACCGCCCGGATTGCCCATTGGCTCGACAAGATCGAAGCCGGTGATGGCCTGGCTACGCTCTTTTTGCGTCACACCTCGGCCTCGCTCACCATCCAGGAGAATGCCGACCCGGACGTGCAACACGACCTCGGCCAGGCCCTCGACAGACTGGCCCCCGAGAATGCCGGCTATCGCCACACTATCGAGGGGCCCGATGACATGCCGGCCCATATCAAGGCCATGCTGACGGGGGTCAATCTGGCGATCCCTGTGACGGGGGGACAGCTGGGGCTCGGCACCTGGCAAGGCATCTATCTCATCGAGCACCGGGCCCGCCCGCACAAGCGCCAAGTGCTGCTCCACTACCTGGGAACCTGAGCATTCTCGTCATCCATTGCATCTATCGTGGGCACTTTATGTTTTTTGCTGAGCCGGTTGCAAACTGCGCCACTACCATCCAGGAAACTCTACACTGCCCCCCATTTGTCGCGGCTTGATGAATCAGATTTTCCTCACGTATTGTGGGGTCGTATCGGTTGGATGGATCAGGAGCGGCGCCGAGCCAGCTGCGTGCGCGCCTCGACCGCGGGGAGACCTTCTTACATGGCGGGCGAGGGGATGCGAAAGCGCCATTGGGGGCGTTTTCAGGTGGCGATTGGGGGGCTTGCCGGGGCCGATTTGGCGCTCTTTCTGAAGGGGGCAGCTGATATTAAGGGCGAGTTTGGAGGCGACTCTGGTGGCCAAATTGGGGGCAATTCTGGGGCACGGCTTACTGTTTGGGTGCCGGCGCAAGTGGCACCGAGCGACGCTTGTTCGCCACTGGACGCAGTTTTGCCATTGTGCACGGTGCGGGGCCGTTGGTCCTTTGCTGATGGCGGCGATTCTCGGCGTCGTGTTGGTATTGCCGAGTGCGCCACTGGCCGCCCAACCTTTGCGAGACTCTGCACCCATCTGGGCGCTCGATGAGGTTCGTTTGGGCGCTTTGGATCAGAACGTCGAGGGCAGTGGCAACGAGGGCGGCGTGGCGGTGAATGCGGAGCTGCTGTTTGGCAGACCGGCCGTCCATTTCAGCAACCCCCTTCTCGAATTCCTCTTTCGCCCGCGCCCTCATCTCGGCGCATCGTTCAATACGGTCGGCGCGACGAACGAATTTTACTTCGGTGCGACGTGGGACCTTGCCCTTACCGATTGGGCCTTCTTGGAAACATCCTTTGGCGTTGTCGTGCACGATGGCCCGCTCGCTGAGGTGGGCAAGGCATCGTTTGGCTGTCGGCTCAACTTTCGCGAATCGGCTTCGCTGGGATTTGCTCTCAGCGAGCGCTGGCGGCTCCTCCTTACCGTCGACCACATGTCCAACGCCAATCTTTGTGAGCGCAATCGCGGCCTGACGAATGCCGGCATGCGGCTCGGCTACAAGCTCGACTGAAACGCTCCAATCGACCGCGCCCGCGCCAGCCGCTCGTCAGCCGTTGATCTGACGATAGACGGTATTGGCGATCGCCAGCAGCGGCCGGCGCCCGATCGCACCCGAGAGCGCATAGGCAAGCGGGCCGTCGAGCCAATAAAAGCTTTTCACCTCGCCCCTCTGCGAAAGGCGAAATGCGGTTTGGCGGTTCTCCAGATTGCCGACGATATAGAGAGTCAGGCGCTCGGCGGCCTCGTTCTCGTACATAAGAAGCGCTGCGGGCTTGTCGTCGCTCGGTAGCAGCCGGCCGCCGACAAGCCGAAAGCCCTGGCGGCTGAGATCAGGTGCAACGAGGCGTGCGCCAAGGCGCTTTGAGAGCCAGGCGACGAGATGCGCTTTCTCGTTGGCGCCCACCTCGACCGGATGGCGCACCTCGCTGACATAGACCGTATGCGCGTCGATCGCGCGCTTGGCGATCTGAAGGCGGCTTGTGGCAGCAGGCTCGGCGTTGCTGCCGACAAAGAGCCCAAGACTGGTCCCGGCAACAAAAATCAGAATGGCCATCGCGATCTGTTGCCAGCCGCCCCATTGGCCCCGCACACGCCGGCCATCTGCATGGGGGGGGCACTCCCCATGCGTGCCGGCGCCTCGATCGACCAGCTCTTCGCTTTGGAGGCCCTCTTGTAGGTCTTCGCTTCGGGCGGCGAGCCGCTCGGCCGCCTGGACAAGCCGTTCGGGGACCGGCGCCTCGAGAACAGGCGCGAGGATCTCGCGCAGGCAATCACGATCCTCACGAAAGTGCGCAAGGGCCTTGGCCGCTTCCGGCTCGCCCTCGAGCCACCTCTCGAAGGCCTGGCGTTCCTCGGGCGCCATCTCGCCATCGAGATAGCGGTGAAGATCGATCTCGCTGAATTCTGGTTCACGGCTCATTTGATCACCTTGAGGCGCGAAGGTCGTGACGGCCTGTCCTCCGGCTCTCCAATCAGCTCGCGCAACTTTTTCCGTCCTCTTGATAAGCGCGACATGAGGGTGCCGACCGAGATATCGAGCACCGCGGCCGCCTCGGCGTAGCTCATCCCCTCCACGCCGACGAGCAACACCGCCTGGCGCTGTTCGATGGGCAGCTCGGCCAAAGCCGCGAGCACCTGGCGGGCGTGAATGTGGGCGGCTTGACTGGGTGGCCGGGCAAGCGTGCCGTCCGCCCCTTCGGTCACATCCTCGAGGCGCTCGTGGCGCGGTCGCCGCGCGGCGCGGCGCAATTCGCCGAGATGGAGGCGGTGCATGATCGTAAACAGCCAGCGACGCGGACTTTCGCCATGGCGCCATAGCTCGAGACGATCAAGGGCCCGTTCGAGGCAATCCTGGACGAGATCATCGGCCGCCTCCTTGTCCCCTGTGAGCGCCCGCGCATAACGCCGCAGGCTCGGCAGCTCGCGGAGAATGGCGGCGCGTCGATCCATGATCGCCCCGTAAACTTTGCCCAGCGGCCATCCGGGCACTTCGCCCAGCGGGGAATCTCGCCCAGTGGGGAGCCTCGCTCAGCGGAAAACGTCACCCGGTGACGCGTTTTGCTCAGTGGAAAACTTCGCGCAGCTGGAAGCTTCGCCCGGCAAACCCCTGCTGCACCATTGGCCCCAACGGGGGCCGGCCGACGCGCGGAAGGCCCGCGCGCCGACCCCTCGCCAGGGCATGGTCGGCCTTCGCCTCGACCAGGCCCTCAGCCGGCCCTTATTTGGCGTTGGTCAGGATGAGACGCATGGCCTCGGCCAGTGTGGCCTCCGATTGCCGGTGCTTGCCGGCCTTGTGGAGGGCAAGCCCCTTGTCCTTGAGGCTCATCACCTTCGACTTGACGTCGCTCATGAGGCTCATCTTGGCAAGTGCGGCGTCGATCGCCTTGGCATCCTTCGAGCAGTGGCCGGCGAGCGCCGGAGCCGTAAGGCCAACCGTCACCGCAGCGGCAATAAGCACCTTCTTCAGCATGACGCGTTCTCCTTCTTACGCAGTCCTGTTGAACACAAATGTTGGCATGTGTTGGCATGCGCCGGCGCGCAACCGTGCGGGCCGACACTCATACAAATGCCCGGGACGCACATTTATTCCCGCCGCAACACATTTTTTTGATTGTTTGGATTGAGCAGGGGCTCGGTTCCCAATGGTGGGAGCGGAAGGGACGGTGGCGCACCACAAGAACCGCGCTCAGCCGCCAAGCAAGGGGGCTCTCGCCATCCTGACCGCAGTGTGGCCGACTGCCACGACCGGTCAATCACCGAGCACGCGTCCCGCCACGGCATCAAGCTTGGCGAGAAGTGCCGGGTCGCGCGCCTCGGGCGGGGTGATGATGGCATGCTCGAGCGCCCGGTCCGAGCCGATGGGGCATGGCTCGTGCTCGCGCGGGAAATCGCGCGCAAGCCGCGCCACGAGCGCCCGGGCGCGGGCGGCATTCTCGTTGAGCACGCGGATAATCTCAGGCACATCGACGTCGCGATAGTCGTCGTGCCAGCAGTCGTAGTCGGTGACCATGGCGACGGTCGCATAGCAAAGCTCGGCCTCGCGCGCGAGCTTGGCCTCGGGCATGTTGGTCATGCCGATGACATCGCAGCCCCAGCTGCGATAAAGCTGCGACTCGGCCCGGCTCGAGAACTGCGGGCCTTCCATGGCGAGATAGGTGCCGCCTTCGCGAATGGCGATGCCTTCGGCGCGGGCGGCCGCGGCAAGGCGCGCCACAAGCCCCGGGCTTACGGGATCGGCCATCGAGACATGGGCCACACAGCCGGGGCCGAAAAAGCTCTTTTCGCGGGCGAAGGTGCGGTCGATGAACTGGTCGATGAGCACGAAGGCGCCGGGCGCCAGGTCCTCGCGCAACGAGCCCACGGCCGAAAGGGAGACGAGGTCGGTGACGCCTAGCCGCTTTAAGGCGTCGATATTGGCGCGGTAGTTGATAGCCGATGGCGGCAGGCGATGGCCGGGGCCGTGACGGGCGAGGAAGACGACTCTGAGCCCGCCGATCTCGCCGACCGTAAGCGGGCCCGAGGGCGCGCCCCAGGGCGTCTCGATCTCGCGGCTTTCGGTCCTCTCAAGCCCCGGCAAATCATAGAGCCCGCTGCCGCCGATGACACCAAGAACGGCTTTTGTCATGATCACTTCAAAATCACCCAGCGGTCGTTGTAGAGCACAGGGAGCAAGGCGCACCCCCGTTCCTTGTAACTCCTTAGCTGAGAGAAAGGCTCATGTCATCGCCCACCGAGGCAACCGTTTCGATCCTGATGGCGGCCCATGATGCGCAGGCGACCATCTTGCGCGCGGTGGCAAGCGTCTTCGCGCAAAGCTGGCACGCGTGGGAGTTGATCATTGCAAGTGATGACGGATGCGACTATGTGGGCCTCTGTGCCGAGCACGGGCTCGTTGACGCCCGCATTCGGGGCATCGTCTGTCGCGACCACGGGCGCGGCCCGGCGCGTGCGCGCAATGAGGCCCTGGCCCATGCCCGCGGAGCCTATGTGACGGTCCTCGATGCCGATGACCATTGGCAGCCGCAAAGGCTCGCGCAACTCTTGCCGCTGGCCGCGACCCATGGAGCAGCGACCGACAATGTCCGGGCCGTCAACTCGCGTGGTCGCGAGATCGGACGTGCGTTCTCCAGTAACAGGACGGGGCCATTTGCGCTTGGGCCCGAGGCACTGCTCAGCCTCGATCTGCCGCTTTTTCCACTGGTACGTCGGGAGATTTGGGGCGAAGGCTATTTGCCGGGCCTTGCTGTCGCAGAGGATGTCCACCTCAACCTTGCTCTTGTCGCCCGCCTCGGTGCCATGCACGCCATCCCGGTGTCGCTGACTGATTATGTGCAGCGCCCAACGAGCCTTTGCAACCGCCCCGACGCCAGCGAGATGTTCGAGCATGCCTATGACCGCATCGGCGAAGAGATCGCCAGCGGGCGGCTCGCATTCCCGGCCGATGTGCGCCCGCGCGTGCTTGGCGCGCTTGCCGAGAAGGCGCGCCGCAACCGCGCTTTCGCCCGTTGGCGCCAAGCCCACCCTGGCGGCAGTTTTCAGGAGTTCGCCGAAAGCCAACGGCGCACCCACGTATGCACAC
>WGBL01000105.1 GCA_015494375.1 Hyphomicrobiales bacterium
CCGCACCATTCGCTCTCTTGCGTCCCTGTCCTCGCCTTCGGCTCGTCCTACGCCGCTCTTTTGCGTCCCTGTCCTCGCCTTCGGCTCGTCCTACGCCTCTTGCTCACTCCATGCTGCGGTGCATGCGGGACGACGACAACGGAGCGGTCCTTTGTATGCTTCTCCCGCAAATCCGCTCCGTCAGAATGGCTCTATTCTCACCAAAACAGGCTCTAAACGCCGCCCGCTTCCTCGCGTGCCTTGGCGATGGCCTTCTGCAACACTGGCTCCTTGAGCGCAAACGTCTCTTCGTTGAAGATGATGTGCTTGAGCCAGTCGAACGCCATCTTGAGAAGCATCTCGTCGTCGGTCTTGATGCGCTCGACGAACTCGGGGTCGATGTCATAGGCGTCGAGAAACTTGGTCTCGAAAACAAAACGGCGGAAGGCGTCCGGATCGGTGGTCGCCATGAAAAACATCTTCTTGGTGCGTTTGTCGAGCTCGCGCCCCCACGGTCCGCCCAAGACCTTCCATGAGGCCATCTTCATCAAAAGATCGATCCAGCCGCGGTTGAGGCGGTCATAGATGTCGACGCCCTGCTCGCGGCGGAACTCATCGACGGTCTGCTCCTTGTCTTCGAGATGGCCCTTGCAGTGGGGCTCCTTGACAAGGAAGTAGAAATCCTCGGGGCTCTCGTGGCCCTTCATTTTCACACTCGCAAGCCCGAGCGGATAATAGCGGCAGGCCGCAGGGCGGTCCTCATAGACGGTGCAGCCCGCCTCGGGATCGAGGAAAACGCAAGGGTTCTTGCCGCCCTCACTGTCGATCATCGAGAGCTTGGCCACGGGCAAATCGGCGCGGTCGAACATCGAGGGGTAGGTATAGGTGGCGAGAAACTCGGCCGGGCGAATGTCGAAGCGCCTTGACAGGCGTAGGATATCGAAAGGCGTCAGCGTGATGTTGGTGTCATAGCAGCACTCATTCCAGCAGCTCACGCCCTTGTGGCAGCGAAACTGGAAGCGATGCGAGCCTTTGAGCCGCGTCGGCTGAACCGGCGTCTCGCTTCCCTCACGGACATTCTCGATAATCGCCACCTCCATATCGGCCTCGGCCTCGCGCCGGCGCCGCTCCTCCTCGGCCAGCCGCGCCTCGTCGGGCGCAACGGGACCCGACTCATCGGGAGCCTCGACCTCATTGGGGCTGCGAAGGAAGGGGTTGGTTTGATCCTTACCTGACATGATGGCCTCACCTCGTCGGAACACCTGAAACTGCCCGGAGTGCCATCATAGCACAAATGGACAGCCAGACCTTGTCGGGACAGAAGGTGCGAAAAAAGGGGCGCCCCATGCGGCGCCCCCATTTGCTTCTCGCGTCGGACCTCGTGCGGCCCATGTCCACAGTCTGCCGGCGCAGCTCTAGACCCGCGGCGCCGCGACCAATGGCCCTCAGCCGTAGTGCTTCTCGACCAGGTCCTTGTGCGGAACCTTCTTCAACTCCCACTCCTTGGTCTCGGGATCGTAGCGCGAATTGACGAAGCACTTCCAGTTCTCGTCGTCGAGCTTGGGGAAGTCGGCGCGATAATAGAAGCCCGGATAGCGCGTCTCCTCGCGGAAGAGGATATGGCGCAAGTGTGCCTCGCCCGCCCAGACGCGGTGATAGTTCTCCCAGGCCCGCAAGAGCTCGTGGAGGTCTTTGGCGCGCATGTGCTCGCTGTCCTCCTTGAGCATGGTGAGGTACTTGAGGCCCTCATTGAGCAGCACCGCGTTGGTCTGGTAATAGGTGGCCACGCCCGCCACATATTCGTCCATAATCTTTTGCAGGCGCATCTGGAACATGCGCGGCGTGATGTAGTAGGGGTTGATATCCTCGGCGGTGGTCTTGTCCTTGTGCTCGAAGTAGTTGCGCACAGGCTTGTAGATTTCCTCCGCGATATCCTTGATGTCGCCCTTGAGCACCGGCTTGAAGTCGGCGTGGTCCTTGACGAAGCGGACCATCGCCTTGCCCGCGATGCGGCCCTCGGTGTGCGAGCCCGAGGAGAACTTGTGGCCCGACGCCCCGACGCCGTCGCCCGCGGTAAAGAGCCCCTTGACGGTGGTCATGCGGTTGTAGCCCCACTGCCACTCGGGCGGCGCGATGTCCTCCGGCCCGGAGACCCAGATGCCCGAGCAGCCCGAGTGCGAGCCGAGCAGATAGGGCTCGGTGGGGATGAGCTCGGACTTGTGTTGCTCGGGGCGGATGTTGAGACCCGCCCAGACACCCGCCTGGCCGATGCACATGTCGAGGAAGTCCTCCCAGGCCTCGGCCTCGAGATGCTTGATCTCCTGCGGGGTCATGGACTCGGCGAGCTTGGCCATTGCCGTGGGCGTATCCATGAAGATCGGCCCACGCCCCTCTTTCATCTCTTTGAGCATGACATGGTTGCGCAGGCACGAGGGCACCACGAAGGCCTTGTCGTAGGGCGCGAACTCCGTGAGCATGTCCTTGTTCTTGACGAGATAATCCTCGCCGAAGCCATTGGTCGCCTTGGACTTGAAGAGGAGGAACCAGGCGCCCACCGGGCCGTAGCCGTCCTTAAATCGGGTCGGCACAAAGCGGTTCTCCATCATGGTGAGCTCGGCCCCCACCTCGGCTGCCATGGCATAAGTGGAGCCCGCGTTCCAGACCGGATACCAGACGCGGCCCATGCCCTCGCCCGTCGAGCGCGGACGGAAGACGTTCACCGCGCCGCCGCAGACATTCAAGATTGCTTTGGCCTTGAAGACATAAAGCTTGTGCTCGCGCACCGAGAAGCCCACGGCGCCGGCGATCTGGTTGGGCTCATTGGCGTCGAGGAGGTATTTGACAATGAAGACGCGCTCAAAGATGTTCTCCATCCCGAGCGCTTTCTTGGCCGCCTCGGCGACGATCGTCTTGTAACCCTCACCGTTGATCATGATCTGCCAACGGCCCGAGCGCACCGGCTTGCCGCCGTCCTTGAGCAGCTTGCCGCCCTTCTTGTCCCAGGTCGCGCCATCGACGCGATGGCCGTCGTCGAGCTCCTTCCAGATGGGCAGGCCCCACTCCTCGAAGAGGTGGACGGTGTCGTCGACGTGGCGACCGACATCGTAGACGAGATCGTCGCGCGTGATCCCCATGAGGTCGGCCGAGACATAGCGGCAGTAGTCTTCAGGCGTGTTCTCACCGAGATAGGTGTTGATCGCGGAAAGCCCCATGGCCACGGCACCCGAGCGGTCCATGGCGGCCTTGTCGACCAGTGTGATCTTAACGTCGTCGCCAGCCCAGCGTTTGGCCTCGAAGGCACAACCGCAGGCCGCCATGCCACCGCCAACAATCAGAATATCGGTTTCGTGCTCGACAATTTCCGGGTTGCCAAAAGTACCCTCACTCATTCTCTAACCCTCCGCGCTCTCTAAAACCCTCCGCGCTGCCAGGAGGCGGCTCGAGGCCTGCCCTCGCCTGCCCTCGCACCCGCTCCGGCACGTCCTTGCCAGGTCAAATGAAGAAGATGTCGGTCGCGCGAGCCCTTGATCTCAATCACTTGCATCTCGTGCATCTAGGGCTCGTGCAGGGCGGCCCTGCAACACCTGTCGCCGCCCTGCCCCCAAGCTTGGGTGTTTAGCTCTGGATCCGCGGCAGTTCCTTGTCTGCCTCGGTAAAGAGCTTCTGATCATTAAGGTCGCCGGGCTCTGGCTTGTTGCCATAGGGATCGATCGAGCCGACCGGCGTGGTACGTACCGGGAACTTGAAGCGCTTGACCTCGCCATCGCGGAATTTGATAGTCCACATGATGGCATTGTCGGTGCGAAGCGGAATGGCGGCGCCGCCCATGGGCACCCAGTCGGCGAAAGCGCGCACCTCAATGGCCTGCTGCGGGCAGGCCTTCACACAGCACTGACACTCCCAGCACTGCTCGGGCTCCTGGTTGAACGCGCGCATCGGATGGCCTGTGAGTGAGCCATCGACATCGAGCTTCATGAGGTCGTTCGGGCAAATGTACATGCAGGCGGTGACCTCGCCACCCTTGCAGCCATCGCACTTGTCGGTGTGAACGAATGTCGGCATAGGCATTTCTCCCTGGCGTCTCGGTGAGCCAATGAACGACTCGGTGAGCCAATGAACGATCACACTTGCCGAGACGCAAAGCCCCAAAAGCGCCCCCAAAGCGAGGCTGAACCGGGACAGGTCCGGCAATTCGAGGTAATCTCAGCGCGGTTCATACCAGAACTTTCGAATATATGAAAGACCGTAAGCGCGCCTGATGCCGCCTGTGACACTCCGTCTCTGCCGAGGGCGCACAATCGCCTATTCCGGCCTTTCGGGGCGTGAAGCGGAAGTTGAGACGAAAATCGGCTCCGCCCCTTTGCGGTTTGCCGGCCCGTGTCGAGAGGCACCTCTCTGTGTGCGAGAGGCACCATAGTGATCGCCAGAGCTTGTGAAAGGTGAGCGCCAGAGAATGAGCGCCAGAGAATTTGAGAGAGAGCGATTGCGCGCGTTGGCTCCGGCGCATCAACGGCGGTGCAACCACTCGCGCGCCTCGCGCTGGGCGCGGGCGATCTCGGCCCGCGACATCTCGCGGGCGATCTCCGAGCGATAGCGGCGCGCCTCGGCACTGCCCTGAAGCGCCGCCAGATTGAACCACTTGTGCGCGGCCACCAGATCGGGCTCGACGCCACGGCCCGTCGAATATTGCAATCCCAGTTCAAGAAACGCTTCTTCACACATCACCCGGTCGCCCGCGACCGAGCCATGAAGGCTGTCCAACTCCAGACGTGCCATGACCCTAAACCCTCCTTTTCCTCCTTGTGGCGTCTTGAGGCGTCTGGCAGCTCTCTGTACCGCCATGCAGCCCCTTGCGGCTCCTTGCGGGAGCTACCCGTGCTCGCTCCTCGGCTCTTCGGGCTCGCTTGTCGCCGTTGTGCAGTGCGAGGGAGAGAGCGGGACCGCTTATCGGCTTTCCCACGCGGTTTCGCCTGGTGCGCGAAATCAGGAGAGACAATGCCGAGGGTGGCACAACAAGAGGTAAACGGAGGGTGAGACGACGCTTTACAAACAAGATAATTGTTTTGCCAAAACAATTCCAAAAGTGCTGCAATCACGCAATCTTCTTTGGCTGGATCAAGGCTTAAGCCATCGGCAACAACGCGCATTCATCGTTCGTTAGCCGTAAATTGAATTCTCCCATGCTCAGAGCCGGTGAGCACCCTCGCAAAGAGAGATTGAAGGGGGCGAAGAGGGCGAAGAGTACGACAAGAAAATAGTGTGTGCGAATTGAGAAGAATCGATTCCGTTCGCAACTCGCGCCGTTTACATCAGCGCGTCTTTTTTGTCTTTGTCCGTTTTGCCCCTGCCGTTTGCTTGGCCCCCTTTCGGGCACGAGGCGATTTCGCCTTGCTGGATGTGCTGCGCGATGAGGCTGGCTGGCGCGAACTCCCCTGCCGGGCCCGTTTGGCGCTCCCCTCCGCTTTGAGCCACCAATCATCGGGTGGGCTGAAGAGGCCGGCGGCATCCTCGATGACCTGGGCCGCGCGAAAGAGCGTCTCCTCGGCAAAGGGCGCCGCGATAAGCTGGAGCCCCAGGGGTGTGCCTTCGCCCGAGAGGCCCGCCGGCACCGAGATGCCCGCGACCCCCGCCATGTTCACCGGCACCGTCAGAATGTCGCTCAAGTACATCTCGAGCGGATCGTCCACCTTGGCGCCGATGGCAAAAGCCGGGCTTGGGGTGGTTGGTGTCAGAAGAACATCGACCTGTTTGAACGCCTTTTCGAAATCGCGACGAATGAGGGTGCGCACCTTTTGCGCCTGGAGATAGTAGGCATCGTAGTAGCCCGCCGAGAGCACATAGGTGCCGATAAGGACGCGGCGCTTGACCTCGGCGCCAAAGCCCGCGGCTCGGGTTTCCTCGTACATGGAGATGATGTCGTCGGCCTCGACGCGGAGGCCGTAGCGCACGCCATCGTAGCGGGCGAGATTGGACGAGGCTTCGGCCGGCGCGACGATGTAGTAGGCGGGCAGCGCATACTTGGTGTGCGGCAGCGAAAGCTCGCGGACCTCGGCGCCCGCCGCCTCGAGCCAGGCGATCCCCTTCTCCCAAAGCGCAGCGATTTCATCGCTCATGCCATCGACGCGGTATTCCCTGGGCACGCCCACCTTGAGGCCCTTGACACCTTTCTCGAGCGCCTTTTCATAGTCGGGAACGGGCCGGTCGGCCGAGGTCGAGTCCTTGGCGTCGTGCCCGGCCATGGAGCGCAGCAAAATGGCCGCGTCCCGCACCGTGCGGGCGAAGGGCCCCGCCTGATCGAGCGAGGAGGCAAAGGCGACAATCCCCCAGCGCGAGCAGCGGCCATAGGTGGGCTTGAGGCCGACGGTGCCGGTAAAGGCCGCCGGCTGGCGGATCGAGCCGCCCGTGTCGGTGCCGATGGTACCCGCCGCAAGCCGCGCCGCAACGGCTGCCGCCGAGCCGCCCGAGGACCCGCCAGGCACAAGCGGCGCCGATGCGGTGCCGCCGTTCTTGCCCTCGTTGCTCTTCTTGCCTTCCTTGCTCTTCTTGCCCTTTTGGACCGTGGCCGTAGCGCGCCAGGGATTGACCACGGGGCCGTAATAGCTGTTCTCATTCGACGAGCCCATCGCAAACTCGTCCATGTTGAGCTTGCCGAGCATGACGGCGCCGTCGGCCCAGAGTTTGGCGGTCACGGTCGATTCATAGGTGGGCTTGAAGCCATCGAGGATATGGCTTGCGGCCTGGGTGTGGACGCCCCGGGTGGCGAACAAATCCTTGACCCCAAGGGGAATGCCTTCGAGCGGCCGCACCTTGCCGCGCCCCTTGCCGGCAAGGCGCTTGTCGCTCTCGGCCGCCATCTCGAGCGCCCGCTCGGGCGTCGTCGCCACATAGGCGTTGAGCGCCGCATTGCCCGCCTCGATGGCCGCAAGGTAGGCCTCGACGAGCTCGCGGGCCGAGAATTCCTTCGCCTTGAGGCCGTTGCGCGCCTCGGCGATGGTCAGTCGTGTGAGGTCTTGATCGCTCACGAGGGCTGCTCCCACACTCTGCTATTCCACCACTTTGCTATGCCGCCATTTTGCTATTCCACCACTTTGGGAACGACAAAGAAATGGTCCTCGCGCGCCGGCGCATTGGCCACGATGTCGTCAGGGCAGCCGCCGTCATCGACCACATCCGGGCGCTCTTTGAGCGTCATCTCGACGACGCGCGTCATCGGGGGAACGTCACGCGTGTCCACCTCGCCGAGCTGCTCGACCCAGGAGAGGATGGCGCCGAGCTCGCTCTCGAGCGCTTTTGCCTCGTCGTCGCTGATGCGTATGCGGGCAAGCCGCGCAATATGGCGCACCGTGCTCTCGTCGATCTTCATGGGTGATACTCTTTTCGCGAAGGGATGGAGCGCTTCAAGCTTCAAGCGTCAGGCATCAAGCGTTTCGCCGGCTACTCTTAGCCCGGCGGCTCTGGCGGCGCAACGGCTGCCGGGGCCTTCGGGGTTTTGGGGGGATGCAACCGCTGTGGGGGAGGCAACCGCTGAAGGGACACACGCCTTGCTCAATCTCGCCGTAGAGGCATTGCAATGTGCCGACGCGGTGGCGCATTCGCCAAATCTTGACGGCTCCGGGCTAAAATTGCGCAATGATGAGGTATGCCAATTCAAAAAGCGGGCGATTGCGGTCAAACGAACGCCCTGAGAGTCTCCACCCGAATCTCCATCTCCGCCCGAAGGCTGCAAGGTGGCGGCGAGCGCTGGCTTTGCTTGCCTTTGCCGGTTCGGCCTCGCTCGCTCTGGCCGGGCTTGCCGGCGCCGCCTCGCCCTTTCTTGATGTTTTCGGGCATCTGCTCGGCCATACGGTTCCGGCAACGGCAATCTCGGCTGTCGCCCTCATCTGGCCGCAGCGCGTCCTCGTAATCATGGGCGCGGGCGGCGCGGCGACACTCGGCACTTATGGGGTGATTGCCCTTTTGGGCCAAGCGCCGCTGGGCCAGGAGCCGCAAGCGCGCATTGTGGGGATGGCAGCCCACGCTCGCATGCCTCAACGCACGGATCAAGGCGCGGGTCAAACAGCCGCCCATGCCAGCGGCCCCCAAGGTGCGGGCCACCTCCGGATTGCCGAGCGGGCCGGAAAGCGCCGCCGGCTCCGCATCCTCAGCTTCAACACCTGGCACGGCAACCGCGCACCTGAGCGGATCATCACATTGCTTAAGAAGGAGCGCCCCGATGTCGCCATCTTTGTCGAGTTCGGGCCCAACAAGCGCTGGCTGCTCGACGCTCTCGCGCGCGCCTATCCCTATCAGGCGGGCTGCTCGGAGCGCTGGTTCTGCTCGGTTGTCATCCTTTCGCGCCTGCCGATCCGGGCGGGGGGCAGCGACGGCCGCGATCTCGGCCCGAGCCCACCCATGGCCTGGATCGAGCTCATGACCGCCGCAGGGCCGTTGCGGATCTATGGCGTGCACATCATGCGCCCGATCGACGGGCCGCGCGGCCACGTTCGCGAGCTTGCCTATCTGGCGCGCCTCATCCAGGCGCACAGGAGGCGCGGCAATGGCGGGCTTGCGTTTGTCGCGGGCGATTTCAATGCCACGCGCTGGGCGCAGTCGCTGCGGCGCTTTGAGCGGGATGCCGGGCTCACCCATATGGGCCGCTTTTTGCCAAGCTGGCCGGCAGGCCCGCGAGGCTGGCCGCAACTGGCCATCGACCATGCCTTCGCTTCGCCGGGACTGCGCTTTACACAGGCCCGGCTGGGTGCCCTCGCAGGCTCGGATCACCTGCCGCTTGTGCTCGACCTGGCGCTTGCGGCACCGCTCGTGAGCGCTCGCCAAGAACCGCGCAATGCACACGAAGCGATCAGGCGCGGCAGCGCCGCTCTTTCGCGGCCTTGAGCTCGGCATTCACCTCACCCGCAAGGGCGATGATCTGGCCGACGCGCTCGGCCGAGATGCCGCGGGTTCTCTCCGAGGTCAGCAGTTGCTTGGCATGCGCTGTCTCGCCAATGCCCTTTGCCAGCTGCTCGCAAGTCAGGCTGTCTTTGCTCGCCCGGTAGGCGAACAGACGCACACCCGAAACATATTCCCGCACCGTGGGCTTGCGCGCCACCCAGGCATGGCTGGGATCGTCGCGCATGCTCTTGAGTGCCGTCAGTCGCCGCTTGATGCAGGCGCTCGAATCGTCGATGCACATGTCGCCATCCTCGAGCGCACAGCCCGCCAACACGACGCCGACCAGCCCGAGGGAAATGACGCCGGACCTGAACGCAACACGCAGCCATTGTGATACCATCACCCACTCAACCCCACGACTAAACGATCAAAACCCCACGCTCTTTAACATGACGCCAGAC
>WGBL01000106.1 GCA_015494375.1 Hyphomicrobiales bacterium
CAGAGATAGAGCTTGATCTCGTCGAGCACCTGCTGGCGGTCGAACTCGGGGAAGTCGGGATCGGCCTCGGCCTCGAGAATCATCTTGAGCAGCGTCTCCTCGCGCCGGTCGATAACGGGAGCAGCGATCACCTGCTCGGGCATCTCGGCCCAGCCCTTCATCGCCTTGGCGGCTGCCACATCGTCGATCGCCACAAGGGCGCCGTTCTGCCGCGCCATGCGGATCGCCTTCTGGTGCTGCAGATCGCTGTAGGTCTTGATCCAGCCGAAGACAAAATGCGGATTGAACGGCATTTCGCGATCGAAAAGCGCCCTGCAGATCATGTCGGCGGCGAGCGTCCAGGTCTCCTCCACCATCTCGATGGTCGCGCCCGCGCGGGCGAACTCCCGCCATGCCGCCACCTTGGCCCGCAGCGCCGCCAGCAGATAGGGCAAATACTCCTCGAATTTCTTGGGATGGAAGGCCGCCTGCTGGGGTTTGCGAATACGCTGCCACAAAGGCCCATCGAGCGTGATCATGGACTTGCCGAAGACGGGCCTCAGGCCGTCAAAATACTTGTGATAGCGATCGGGATGCGTGACGAGGACGTGGCGAAAGTGCGCCACGTCGCTGAGAAAGAGGACGCTTCGGTCCTTGAGTTGCATGGGAATGGCGCGGCCGTACTTCTCGGTCATGCGCATGAGCATGCGCATCGGGTTGCCCGAGCGGTCCTTGAGCAACGGGATAAGCGCAAACCAGACGCTGTCGCTCTCACCAAGGCCGAGCGCATGTGCCGGCCGAGCGCTTTGAGCCCCTCGATGGGTGTGCTCTCCTACCGTGTTCATGATCTCTGCCCCCACAGCGAGTTGCCCGAGAAGGCGTGGCACCGTCCCCCACGGTGATTATGCCGTCGTTCGCTCTTCGCGCCGTCAAAAACCCAAATCAATCCAAGCCATTCTCAAGCCGCCGCATAGCGTCTCGTAACACCGAGCCAAGCCAGTGTCCACTTGGTGCTGATCACGCGGTGGAATGGCTGTGATCGGCCAGACTGGGTGACATGAGCATGGCGCTGATTGCGGGATCATGCCATGCCCTTTTGCCATCTGAGAACACCACCTTCTCGCCCACCACGCGCGCTTGGCCCGAGGCGACGAGGGCCAGCGCGAGGGGGTAAAGCTTGTGCTCGGCCGCAAGCACGCGCGCGGCGAGCGTCTCTGCATCGTCGCCCTCGAGCACCGGCACCGCCGCCTGGCCCACGATCGGGCCGCTGTCCATCTCCTCGCGCACGAAATGAACGGTGCAGCCGCTGATGCGCACCCCCGCCTCGATGGCGCGGCGGTGGGTATTGAGGCCTTTGAAGGCGGGCAACAGCGAGGGGTGGATATTGAGCTGGCGGTCGCGCCAGCGGGCGACGAACGAGCCTGTGAGGATGCGCATGAACCCGGCATTGCAGATGAGCTCCACCCCCGCCTCGACAAGAACACGATGGAGCGCCCGCTCAAACGGCTCGCGACCATCAAATTGGGTGTGGTCGACGGTGGCCGTAGCGATTCCCGCGCCGGCTGCCTTCTCAAGCCCCGGCGCCTCGGGACGATTGGAGACGACGGTGACGATCTCGGCCGGATAGTCGGGTGCGCGCGCTGCCTCGATGAGCGCCTGCATGTTGCTGCCGCGCCCGGAGATGAGAATGCCGACACGCTTGCGGGGGTTCATGGCACGAGTGGTTTGCCCTCAAATCGGACGAGCTGATCCTCATCCTCCGATGCGATGAGTTCGCCTAGAACCCAAGCCTGTTCCCCAAGTGAATTGAAACGCTGAATAAGCGTATCAGTATATTCCAAATCGCAAACAACAACCATACCAATGCCGCAGTTGAACGTACGCAACAGCTCCCCCTCGTCCAATCGCCCCTCCTTGGCAAGCCATTGAAACAACTCTGGCAATTGCCAAGTATCTCGATTGATCCTGGCAGTCAGCCCCTTTGGAAGAATGCGCGGAATGTTCTCTATCGGCCCACTGCCTGTAATATGGGCCAGGGCTTTGATGTAGCCGGTTTCACGAATAGCATCGAGGCACGGTTTTACGTAAATCCGTGTCGGTTCGAGCAGCGCCTCTCCAAGGGTGCGCGTCTCATCAAAGGGGGCACGATCGTGCCACAACAGCCCTGAACGTTCAACGATCCGTCGAATGAGCGAGAAGCCATTCGAATGAGCACCTGACGAGGCGAGTGCCACCAAAGCGTCGCCAGCTTTCAAATTATCGCGCGGAAGGATGGCCTGCCTTTCAACTGCGCCTACCGCAAATCCGGCCAAGTCGTAGTCCAATGGCCCATACATTCCGGGCATCTCCGCTGTTTCACCGCCGATGAGTGCAGCTCCCGCCTGTCGGCACCCTTCAGAAATACCGGCGATAACACTTTCAGCCACCGTTGTATCGAGCTTTCCGCAGGCAAAGTAGTCGAGAAAAAAAAGAGGCTCCGCACCCTGTACAAGGAGATCGTTGACGCACATGGCGACGAGGTCGATCCCGATCGTGTTGTGCTTGTTTGTTTGGATAGCAATCTTGAGTTTGGTGCCAACACCATCAGTCGCGGCAACAAGCACAGGGTCTCGGAACCCCGTTTCCGCAAGGTCGAAAAGTGCGCCAAAACCGCCGATGTGCCCCATCACACCACTGCGCTGTGTGGTCTCGGCAATAGGGATAATCTTGCGGACTAAGGCATTGCCGGCGCCAATATCAACACCGGCTTGCTTGTAGGTCAGCGGAGAATCTTTTTTGGCCAACATCATGATATTCAACTACCCAGGCACAAACTTGATTACAACGCTGCGAGCTGGTGAGGCACACCGGCACCCTTCCGTCTAACTGTCAATGCTAGTCATTGGGTTGTCCACTGATCCTTAGCACGTCCAACCCCGCATGCCAGGCGACTGAAGTCGGTCCCCTCAGTCCACAGCGGTGACATGTACACGTTCTTCAGACATCGTGTCCATCTTAGCTTCCCCCAACTCGCCGCCTTGGAAAAGCGCGCTTTTCGCCACGGTCGATGTGCAATCTTGCGAGCGCGGGATGTGCGGGCTTGACCGACAGGCGGCAAATGGCGATTTCGTTGCCTGGCTGGGTGCCAAGGCCAGCGCCGGGTGGTGAGCGGACTCGCCTGGATTTGCCCGAAGGCCAGCAAATGGGCTTGCTCGAGAGAAATGGGCTTGCTCAAGAGCCCCCAGGCCGCGCCTGGGCGCTCGAGCGCGACGGTGACCTCGAGCGCGAAGGTGACCTCGAGCACAACGGAGACGACGACAACTCTGAACCCTGATTGTGTACTCTGACTGGAAAAGCCTTGCGAATGCAGACAGAACAAACAGAAAGAGAGGCCCATCGCAAGCTTGGCGCGCGCTGGCGTGTCTTGACGCCCGTTCTTGCCTTGGTGTCGGTTGCGCGCCTTTTCGCCTTCCGCGCGCCCCTCGAGTCGGGGCGGCTGCCGATTGCCGTTCTGACGGCGCTCGCAACCATCCTCGGCCTGGTGGGCTCTGTCGCCCCCCTGCGCGCGGCCGATGTCTATACCGTTGCCAAGTACCCGGTGGGGGCCGTGGCGGGCAATGCCGTCGCGGCCAAGCGCGAGGCCATTGCCGATGGCCGCCGTCGTGCCTTTCGCTCGCTGCTCAAGCGGCTGGTGGCCGTCACCGACTACCATCGCTTTCCACGCCTCGATGGGGCGGCGCTTGAGGCACTCGTCGACGGCTACAGCGTCCGCCGCGAGAAGAACTCGAGGACCGAGTATCTCGCCACACTAGATTATCGCTTCAACCGCGAGGCGGTGGTTGCGCTGCTCAGGAGCTATGGCCTTTCCTATTATGATCGCCAGGCGCCGCCGGTTGTCGTAGTGCCCATTTTCGCGCGCGCCGCGTCTGAGACCGGCACCGCTTCTCCGGTCGGGGCGCCGGCCGAACCCTTCGCCAGCCAGGAAGCGGAGCGGCGCCAGCGCCTCTGGCGCCGGGCCTGGCGTGGCCTCGATCTGGTCAATGCGCTGGTGCCGGTGCGCATTGCGCCACGCAAGGACACTCTGCGCCGAGAGGTTCTTTCGCGCCTCATTGCAGGCTCGGCAGGCTCGTTTGCCGATCTGGGTGTTCTGCAACAGGCATACGGCGCACCCCATGTGGTGCTGGCCCATGCGGCCCTTTCCGCCGATGGGCGCCACCTCACGGTCACGCTGGTGGGGCGCGACAGCATCGGCGCCTTTCGCTTCGAGCGCAGCTATCCGGTCGAGGCGACCAGCGAGGAGGCCTTGGCCTTTACCGCCGAGCTGGCTGCGGTTGTCGGGCTCGGTGTTCTCGAGGGGCGCTGGAAGTTCGTGCGCGCGGTGCCCGGCAACGCCTGGGGTGGGCCGGGTGTGGCCGGTGGGCCGGAAAGCGTTGCCTTGACCGTGCGGTTCAATGGCCTTCGCGAGTGGCAGCGCATTCGTCGCACGCTCGTGGCGGTCCCCGGCGTGGATTCCTTCGAGGTCAGCGCGCTCACGGCCCGTGGCGCCGAGGTGCGGCTGATCTTTCCGGGCGGCGTCGCGGCTTTGCGGCGCCAGCTTCGCGCCGAGGGGTTGCGTCTCGAGCAGGCGGATGGCGTCTGGCTGCTCGAGAGCGGGCGTCTCTGACGGCAAGCCCGCAAACGCTGCGCGCGAGCGGGGGCCGCGCGACGGGTCCCGCCTTGGGCTTGGGGCAGGCACCCGTCCGCTCCACCTCAGGGGCACCGTGACGCATTCTGGAAAACCACATTTGCCATTGCCGAGCCCGCAAAGAGGCGGCTAAGAACCGTGGCGCACCGAAATTTGGCGACCATCTTCCGCGTTGTGCCGTTTCGCGGCGACGCAGGTTGAGTGCTCGTAATCGGCAGGCTCGATTTCTCGGTACGAGAGAGTGCCGATAGGGCAGGACGGCCGGCACGTCGGTCATTCGGCAAGCCCGCCATTCGCCCATTCGACCGTGCGGCAAATCGGCAGGTCGGGAGGTTGGCAGGTCGGTGTTGACAGGTCCGCAAGGAGGGGGTGCGCGTGAACCCACCCAATGTCATCAGCATCGGGCGCGTTCTGCTCGTGCCGCTCACCGTCTGGCTGATGATCAACGGTCGCAATCAGGCGGCGTTCTTCGTCTTTGTCGTTGCCGGGTTGAGCGATGCCGTCGACGGCTTTCTGGCCAAGCGCTTCGGCTGGCAAACCGAGCTTGGCGCCTATCTCGATCCGCTGGCCGACAAGCTCCTGCTGGTCAGCATCTTTGTCACCCTCGGATATTTCGGAGAGATTCCGTCCTGGCTTGCCATTGCGGTGGTCAGCCGCGATATTCTGATCATCGCCGGTTTCATGCTCGCGTGGATACTGAGCAAGCCGCTCGTTGTCCGCCCCTTGCCGGTCAGCAAGCTCAACACCATGGCTCAGATCGTGCTTGCCGCGGTGGTGTTGGCCGACAGCGGCTTTGACCTCGGGTGGGGCGCGCTGCGCGCCTTTCTGGTTTGGATCACAGGGCTGCTGACGATGCTTTCGGCCTTGGCCTATATGCAGGCCTGGCTCCGCCACATGACGGGCAATGGTGACGCATCGTGAACGGCGGCCGAGTTGCGCCTCGGGCCGATGTCCCGGCCGAAGAGCTGCGAGCATCGGGGGCAAGCTCAGTCGCGCGCTGGCGATTGCGACGACAGCGCGGCCACAGTGCTGCAGGGCAGCGACAAGCGTGACAATGCCGCGGGTCATGCGATAACGCAGAAGCGATAACGCAAGAACGAGCGAGGCGAAGGAAAGGCGATGCGATGGCCGGCAAATTGAGCTACGAGCGACAAGCGCTTGCCTGGGCGATCATTCTCTTGCTGGTGATCGCCTTTGTGGCGGTCTTTCGCGGCATCCTGTTGCCGTTCGTGGCCGGCCTCGGTATCGCCTATTTCCTCAATCCCGTCGCCGACCGGCTTGAGCGTATCGGCCTGTCGCGGGGGCTGGCCACTCTTGTGATCGTTCTCCTAATGGGCTTTCTTGGCGGTCTTGTGCTTGTCTTCTTGTTCCCGCTCATTGCCGGCCAGTTGCGCGATCTGGCCCTCAGCCTTCCCGATCAGCTCCAGGCGCTCAGGCGCTTTCTCGAGGACATCGGCCGGCAGTGGCTGGGCGAGAATTTCGCCACCATCCAGAAGGCCCTCGAAAGCGAGTTCGCCGAGCTTTCGAAAAGCTGGACGGCGGGCCTCGGCCAGGTCCTTCAGTCGCTCTGGAGCGGCGGGCTGGCGCTTGTCAACTTCCTCGCATTCCTGATCGTAACGCCGGTGGTGGCGTTCTATCTGTTGCTCGACTGGGAGCGCATGATCGCCCGCGTCGACAGCTGGCTGCCGCGCGACCATGCGCCCACCATCCGCCGCCTGGCGCACGAGATCGACGAGGTGCTTGCGGGGTTCATTCGCGGCCAGGGCACCGTCGCCTTCATCCTGGGGCTCATCTATGCCATCGGGCTCACCTGGGCCGGGCTCAAATATGGGCTTCTGATCGGGCTCATGACGGGGCTTTTGAGCTTTGTGCCCTTTGTCGGCTCGGTGACGGGCTTCATCACGGCGATGGGCTTCGGGCTCGCCCAGTTCTGGCCAGACTATGTCCCGCTCCTCAAGATTGTCGCGGTTTTTGCCGTGGCCCAGGGGCTCGAGGGCTATGTGCTTTCGCCCAACATCGTCGGCCAGCGCATTCGCCTGCACCCGGTCTGGCTCATTTTCTCGCTTTTTGCCTTCAGTTATTTGTTCGGTCTTGTGGGCCTTCTGATTGCGGTTCCGGTGGCCGCAGCGATCGGCGTTCTCGCACGCTTCACCATTTCGGAGTATCGCCAGAGCGCGCTCTATCGCGGGAGCGCAGGTGCACTCCCAGCAGGCGCCGGCGAGGGGCAACCCGAGCGGCAAGACGGGCAAGGCCGGCAAGGCGGACAAGACGAGCAAATCGAAAAGGCAGGCGAATGAGCGGCGCGGGCGAGCAACTCGTCCTCGATCTCGGCCACCGTCCGGCACTCGGTGCCGAGGATTTCATCTTGAGCGAATGCAACGCGGCCGCGGTCGCCTTCATCGACCGTTGGCCCGACTGGCCGGGCCCCGCGCTGGCGCTCATCGGCCCGCGCGGCAGCGGCAAGAGCCATCTCGCCAACGTCTGGCGGCTGCGCTCGGGGGCCCGACGCATTGCCGCGGCCGAGGCCGACGAGCGGGCACTCCTGGAGGCGGCCGAGGCCGGCGCCTGTGTGATCGAGGACCTCGACCGGGGCATTGCCGACGAGCGGGCGCTCTTTCACTTGCTCAATCTCACGCGCGAGCGGGCGGTGGCGTTGCTGCTCACGGCCCGCAGCCATCCCGGCCATTGGACGGTCGGGTTGCCCGATCTGCGCTCGCGCTTGCGCTCGCTGCCGGTGACCGCGATTGAGCCGCCCGACGAGGCGCTCTTGCGCGCGGTTCTGGTCAAGCTCCTGGCCGACCGGCAACTGCCGGCCACGCCGCACGCTGTCACCCACCTCGCGCGCCACATGGAGCGCTCGTTTGAGATGGCGCTCGAGATCGTCGAGGCGCTCGATCGCGCCCTCTGGCAGCGCCCGCGCGAAGTGACACGCGACCTCGCCCGCAAGGTGCTCGCCGAGGTCGCAGAGCGGAATGGGGCCGAGTGAAGGGGCAGCCGTGCGGCACTGATGAAATGCTGGTTTTCCATCGTACGAAAGGTTTTTCGCTTATATGAGCAGGCTCATTTGTGTTGGAATTGTTCAAGACCGGTGGCGGAGACGGCCCGAGGGAAGCGAGCAAGCGGGCATCGAGGGTGGGTTGAGGGGATGAGTTGAGGAAATGGGACGTGAGGACCTGAGTGGGTTGCGAGGGTGAGACGCGCAAGGGCTGAAAGAATAAGCACCAAAGGCAGGCGCGGCCTTGCGAGAACCGCTGCGTCTCGAGCCGCTGCCCACGAATCTGCGCGCGAGCGGGATCGGGACGGTGCCGACAAGGATGGCCATGCGGGGGCCGGTGCCGCGGGGGCTTCGCATCGCGCGCCCGAAGCAAAAGGGCAACAGGGAGCCCCGCAAAAGATGCAACAAGAGGCGCAACAGCGAGCGCCACAAGGAGCGCCCCGAAAAAAGCCGCCAAAAGCGCAACAGCAAGTACCACAAGGAGCGCCCGCACAAAGGCCGATCGCGGGCCCGGCCCGCTTTATCAATCGCGAGCTCTCATGGCTCGAGTTCAATTGGCGTGTGCTCGAGGAGGCGGGCAATCCGCGCCATCCGCTGCTCGAGCGGCTGCGGTTTCTCTCGATCTCGGCCTCGAACCTCGACGAGTTCTACATGGTGCGCGTGGCGGGCCTGCGCGGGCAAGTGGTGGCGGGGGTCGAAACACCGGGCCAGGACGGCCTGACGCCGGCCGAGCAGCTCGTGCGCATTAACGAGGCGGCAAGCCGCCTGTCTGAGGCCCAGCAGGCGGAGTGGGAGGCGCTGCGGCCCCTGCTGGCCCGCGCGGGCATCGAGGTCGTCGAGCCCGAAGACTTGAGCGAGAAGGAGCGCCAGTGGCTCGAGGTCGAGTTCGAGCGGCACATATTCCCGGTTCTGACCCCGATTGCGGTCGATCCGGCGCATCCCTTCCCCTTCATTCCCAATCAGGGCTCGGCGGTGGGGCTCGAGCTGGTGCCCACCGACGATGTCGAAGTCCATGGGGAAACTGCTGCTGAAGGCAGCGGCAGCGAGCCCATTGACGGCCAATCCGGATCAGCTCAGCCACCGCGTGCGCCCATGCATGCGCTGGTGCCGGTGCCGAGCCAACTCGCGCGCTTTGTCCGCCTGCCCGCGTTTGGCAGCGAGGCGGGCGCTGGCGCCCGCCAAGGCCGCGAAGACCGCGAGGACCGCCAGGACCGCCGAGACGAGGACCCGGCCACACCCAGAGGCGGCCGCATCCGTTTCATCCGCATTGAGCGGCTCATTGCCATGTTCGTGCCGCGGCTCTTTCATGGCTACCGGGCGGCAAGTGTCGGCGCCTTTCGGGTTTTGCGTGACAGCGACATCGAGATCGAGGAGGAGGCCGAGGACCTTGTGCGGCTCTTTGAGACCGCGCTCAAGCGGCGCCGGCGCGGCTCGGTCATCCGCCTCGAGCTCGATCCCGCAATGCCCGAGGATTTGCGCACATTCGTTTGCGACGAGCTCGAGGTGGGCCCCGGCGAGGTGGAAATACAGGACGGGCTGCTGGGGCTTGCCGACACCCGCGAGCTCATCGCGAGTGACCGCAAGGACCTCCAGTTTCCGCCCTTCAACATCCGCTTTCCCGAGCGCATTCGCGAGTTCGACGGCGACTGCTTCGCCGCCATCCGCCACAAGGACATCGTCGTCCATCACCCTTACGAATCGTTCGACGTGGTCTTGCAGTTCCTGCGCCAGGCGGTGGCCGATCCCGATGTGCTGGCGATCAAGTGGACGTTCTATCGCACCAGCAAGAACTCGCCCATCGTCGCCGCACTCAAGGAGGCGGCCGAGGCGGGCAAATCGGTGACCGTGCTGATCGAGCTCAAGGCGCGCTTTGATGAGGCGGCCAATATCCGCTGGGCGCGCGACCTCGAGAATGCCGGCGCCCATGTCGTCTTCGGCTTCATCAAGCTCAAGACCCACGCCAAGATCGCCCAGATCGTCCGCCGCGAGGGCAACGAGCTCGTCACCTACTGCCATATCGGCACCGGCAATTATCATCCGGTGACGGCGCGGATTTATACCGACCTCTCGTTTTTCACCGCCGATCCCGAGGTGGGACGCGATCTCGCGGCGGTCTTCAATTTCGTCACCGGCAACACCCGTCCGCGTGTGCTCGGGCCCATCTCCGTCTCGCCGGGCGGCATCAAGGCACGCATCCTCGACGACATCGCCCGCGAGCTGGCCAACGCGCGCGCCGGGCGGCCGGCGGGCATCTGGATGAAGATGAATGCGCTTGTTGATGCCGACATCATCGATGCGCTCTATGGGGCGAGCGACGCGGGCGTGCCCATCGACCTCGTGGTGCGCGGGATCTGCTGTTTGCGGCCGGGCGTGCCCGGGCTTTCCGAGAATATCCGCGTCAAAAGCATTGTCGGCCGTTTCCTCGAGCACAGCCGCATCTACTGCTTTGCCAACGGCCGGGCGCTGCCCTCCGATAGCGCCCGCGTCTACATCTCCTCGGCGGACATGATGCCGCGCAATCTCGAGCGCCGGGTCGAGGTCATGGTCGAGATCCGCAACCCGACGGTCCATCAGCAGATTCTCGAGCAGATCATGCTTGCCAATCTTGCCGACAACCAGCAGAGCTGGCAGGCGCTCGGGGATGGCAGCTGGCAGCGCATCCACCCCGGCCCCGGCGAGCGGCCGTTCAATGCCCATGAGTATTTCATGAACAATCCAAGCCTTTCGGGGCGCGGCGGCTCGCTGAAGGAGAGTTTTCCGCCACGAATCGTCGTCCCGCCGACGGCCGAGGAAACGAGCAGCGACTGCGATGGCGGAACCTGAGCCCATAGCCGCCGCCGAGGCCGGCACCTCCGAGGCCGGCACCTCGGAGCGGCCTGTCGCCGTGGTCGACATCGGCTCGAACTCGGTGCGGCTCATCGTCTATGAGGCGGCGCGCCGTGGAGCGGTGCCACTTTTCAACGAAAAGGTGCTGTGCGGGCTCGGCCGGCAGGTCGCGCGCAAGGGGCGGCTGGGCGAGAAGAGTGTCGCACGCGCGCTTGCGGCCCTCAAACGCTTTCGGGCCATTGCGGGGCGGCTCGACAGCCTGCCGCTCCATGTCGTTGCGACGGCCGCTGCCCGCGAGGCGGCGAACGGCGCCGCCTTCATCGCCCGCGCCGAAGAGATTTGCGGCGCCCCCATTCGCGTTCTCAGTGGCGGCGAGGAGGCGGCGCTCGCGGCCACGGGTGTCATCGCGGGCATACCCGATGCCGATGGCCTCGCCGGCGACCTCGGCGGCGGCAGCCTCGAGCTTATCGACATCGCAGACGGCGATCTCAAGGAGAGCGCAACCCTCCCCCTTGGCGGATTGAGACTCATCGAGGCCTCGGGCGGGGACATCAAAGAGGCGCGGCAAATCGTCGATCAGGCGCTCGACCGCCTCCATTGGCTGGCGGCCGGGGCGGGGCGGGCCTTCTACCTCGTCGGCGGCACCTGGCGCGCTTTTGCCAAGGTGCACATGGCCTGGCGCGACTATCCCTTGCGGGTGCTCCATCAATATGCCATGGCGCCGAGCGAGGTGGCGGTGCTGGCGCACAACATCACCGAGCTGCCGCTCGAGTTCTTCTCGGGCGCGGGCCTCATCTCGAAGGCGCGCCAGGAAACGCTGCCGTTCGGCGCCCTTGTGCTCGAGCGACTTGTGCGCCGGCTCGAGCCGACCGTGGTGGTGGTCTCGGCTTTCGGTGTCCGCGAAGGGCTTCATTATGAGCTGTTGCCGGCCGCCGAGCGGGCGCGCGACCCGCTGCTGGCGGCTTGTGAGGACCTCGCGCGGCTCAGGGCCCGCTCGCCCGCGCATGCCCGCGAGCTCGTCCATTGGACCGATCAGATCTTTGCGGGTGCGGGGCCCGACGAGAGCGAGGAGGAGCGGCGGCTGCGCCATGCCGCCTGCCTCATCTCGGATGTGGGCTGGCGCATGCATCCCGAATACCGCGGGGTGCAGAGCGTCAACCTCATCGAGAAGTCGGGCTTTGCCGGGATCACGCATCCGGGCCGCGCCTATCTTTCGCTGGCCGTCTATTATCGCCATGAGGGGCTCGGTGCGCGGGCCATGGAAAAGCGGCTCAAGGGGCTGGCGGGCGAGCGCCTCCTCAAGCGGGCGCGCATACTGGGGGCGGCCATCCGCACCGCGCACATGATCTCGATCGGCCAGCCCGGCATGATTGAGCGCGCAAAGCTCGAATACGCCGGCGACAGATTGCTCATGCGCCTCGATCGTCGTGCGGCGGATTTTGACGGCGAGCGCCTGAGGCGCCGCTTTCGGGTGCTGGCGCGAGAGCTCGGCCGCGAGGGGCAGGTGGTGATCGAAGGCGCGGGCGGCTGAGCGGCGTCTGTGTGCTCCTGTTGGCTGTCTGCACGAGTTGGGCTCGGCGCGCCGTTGCCCCTCACCATCGGAATCCAGCCATCAAACATCTCAGAGATCATAAAGGGCCGCGCGCTCGGGGTCCTTGGCGGCAACGAGGCGCGCGAGATCGACAATCACCTTGGCCTGTTTCCAAGTGGCGTCGTCCTGCATTTTGCCGTCGATCATGACGGCGCCCGTGCCGTCGGGCATCGCTTCGAGAATGCGCTTGGCGAGCGCCACCTCCTCGGGCTCGGGGCTGAAGACGTCCTTGGCAATGGCGATCTGGCTCGGGTGAAGCGTCCAGGCGCCGACACAGCCCTGCAAGAAGGCATTGCGGAATTGCGCCTCGCAGGCCTCGGGATCCGAGAAATCGCCAAAGGGACCGTAGAATGGTTTGATACCATGGCTGGCGCAGGCGTCGACCATGCGCGCGATGGTGTAGTGCCAGAGGTCCTGCTGGTAGGCGGGGCGCGCGGGGCGCTCTTGCCCGCCCGCCTCATCGCCTCCTTTGGGCGGATCGGCAAGCACACGATAGCCCGGATGGCCGCCGCCCACGCGCGTCGTCTTCATGGCCCGGCTGGCGGCGAGGTCGGCGGGCCCGAGGCTCAGCCCATGCATGCGCGGGCTTGCCCCTGCAATCGCCTCGACGTTGGCGACCCCTTCGGCCGTCTCGAGGATGGCATGAATGAGGATCGGGCGACCGATGCCATGCTTAGCCTCGAGCTGGGCGAGGAGCTGGTCGAGGTAATGGATGTCCCAGGGCCCTGACACCTTGGGCAGCATGATGACATCGAGCCTCTCGCCCGCGGCGGGGACGATCTCCAAGAGATCGTCGAGCGCCCAGGGGCTGTCGAGGCTGTTGATGCGGACCCAGAGCCCGGTGCCGGCCGCGGCGTAATCGTGGGCCTTGGCCATGGCGACGAAGCCCTTGCGGGCGGCCCCTTTGGCGTCCGAAGGAATGGCATCCTCGAGGTTGCCGAGCACGACATCGACTTGGCCGATGATTTGGTCGAGCTTGGCCGTGATCTTCTCGATATGGGGCGGGATGAAGTGGATCATCCGCTCGAGCCGCACCGGCAGCTCGCGGAGTGGCTCCGGCGCGCCGATGGCGAGGGGCGCAAAGAAGCGGCGTGGTATTCGTTCTGGCATGGCCTTTTTGGGGCTCTTGGGCGCTCGCATTCGTTGGCTGGCGTTGCGCTGCGGCTGGCGTGCGGCGCGAGCGAGACAGTCCAATGACGCGACGTCGATGTCAACCGGGACTTGCCAAGTGGAGTCATTCCCCCTCTATTGCCGGCAAGAAGCTTTACGGGAAGGCAAGGCAAACCGATTTTGGGAAGCTCGCAAGTCATGGGCATTCTAAAGGAGCTGGAAGAGCCGCCGCGCAATCGCGACGGCAAGAACGAAGGGAAAGGCGAAACAAAGAGCGACGGGAAGGGCGAAGGCAAGGGCGAAAGGAGAGACGAGCCGCTCGACCTCGCCGAACTCCGCAAGGCGCTTGGTGCCTTTGTCACGGGGGTGACGGTGGTCACCACCCTCGATGAGGCGGGCACGCCGCGGGGGTTCACGGCCAACTCGTTCACCTCGGTCTCGCTTGAGCCGCCCCTCGTGCTTGTCTGCATTGCCAAGGCGTCCGGCAGCTATCCGGTGTTTGCCGGCGCGCGAGGGTTTGCGGTCAACATCCTGGCCGAGGACCAGCGCCACGTCTCCTCGACGTTCGCCTCGCGCACGGCCGATCGCTTCGCTGTTGTCAACTGGGCCCCCGGGCCTGCCGGCAATCCGGTATTCGAGGGGGCCGCCGCCTGGCTCGACTGCGAGATGCACGACACCCACGAGGCGGGCGACCATCTGCTCTTGATCGGGCGGATTGTGGGGTTCGAGAGCAGGCCTCTGCCGCCGCTCGGCTATTGCCGCGGGGCTTATATGACATTCAGCCTCGAGCAGCGCGCCGTCGCCCATGCCGACAGCCATACGCGCATCGGCGCCATCCTCGAATGGGAGCGCAGCGTGCTGCTCCTCGGCGCAGAGGACGACGGGCCCCTTGCCCTGCCCGCCGCGCCGCGGATCGGCAGCACCGATGAGCCCGAAAGCCTGCTCGGCATGCTCACCGCGCTGGGCGTCGAGGCCCAGCTCGGTTTCCTCTTTGCCGTCTTCGAAAGCGAGCAGGGGCGGGCGCTCCATGTCTACTATCGCGGCAGCGCGCGCCCCATGGGCCCTCTTGCCTCGCGCGCCCGCTTTTTCGCCTTTGCCGACATCCCCTGGCATCGCCTCGGCGACGAGCAGGTGCGAAAGATGCTGAGGCGCTATGTCAACGAGCGCCTCGAGGATCGTTTTGCGGGGGGATCGGGCCGACCAGGGCGATCGGGGCGATCAGGGCAATCTGGGCACGCGGGACGATCAGGCGGATCGGCCCCACCGGGCCCCAAATCGGACACCCGTTAACCGATTGTTAATAACTTCTCCACACCTTCGGCGGTGGCGTCCCGGCGCTTGCAGGACGCCACATGGAGGTGAGATTTGACGAGAAAGACGCGACGCCTCCAAAACTTCCCGGGCTCCGCTTCCGGCGTCCCCAGTGCGCCCAAGGCGGCGCGGGAAGCCCGTCGCACCCCGGCTGCGGCCCGGGTGCCATCCATCCACGACAGCCGAAGCGGCCGGGAGTCGCACAGCGGCCAGGTGTCCGAGCGCGGTCACGTGCTCGCTAACGCCAGCCACGTGTCCGAGATCGGCCAGGAGCCCATGAGCCTCCCGCCGGCTTTTGCGAGCCGGCCCGAGGCGCTCGCTCTCCCGGCCCTGTTGTCGCGTTCGCTTCGGCCAACCCTTGAGAAGATGGAGCGACTTGATGCACAAGATGCACAAGCATTGGTCATTGTCAGGCCCGAAGCGGAGGCTGCCGAAAGGCTCCCGCGAGGGAGCGCTCGCGCGGCTCGATCTGCTCTTTGTGGATCATGTCCTCTGGCGCACCTGGCATCTCCATCCACCGAGTAGCAACTGAGTGCCATCGCGTCGGCTCGGGCAATCAAGACCACGACCCGAGCAGGAGAGCGGGGCTGGTCGGCAGCGGCCAGCCCCTTGCTGTGTGTCCTGTTTTCTGACGAGGTTCATGCCGATAGGTCCATGCCGGCGCGCCCCATATGGGCCCGGATGTGCGGCCGGGGTTGCGAGATGGGGAGAGCATCTCAGAGCCTTTCGGGAACCGGCACTCCCGGTGACCGTTGCCGTTGAGCAACACCCGGTTTTGCGATCACGGACGCGCATCGCCGGATGGGTTGATTCTCAAGCGAATCTAAGAAAACTCATTTAGCCGGTATTGGAGTATCGAGCTCAACCAGCGCGGCCGCAGAACACAGCGGAGGGGGACTGGAAAGGTGACATACTGGAAAACTAACTTTGCGAAATTGACAGCAACAGCCGGCATGGTCTTGCTGGCGCTACTCATAGTGGCGCAAGGAGCGGTGCGAGCCGGCGAGGCGCCGAGCAATCAAGAGCTTTACAGGATGCTGCGTGCCTTGGAGGCGCAACAAAAGCAACTCATCAACGAACTTCGGGCAACCAAGGCGGAGGCGGCGAAGGCAAAGGCCGAATTGCGCGCTGCGAAGGCTGCCCTCGGTGAGGCACAAAGGAAGATCGCCGCAACCGCCAATAAGCTCAATGCCGACAAGCTCGACAAGGTGGTCGCCAAGCCGAGGGCCGTCGCCAGCCTGCCGGCCGACACCCGTGCGCTGGCCGGCACCACGGTCATGGGCTCGCAGCTCTCGCCGTCAGCCGTGATGGTGGCGCCGCAACCGACGGGCGCCTTTGGGGCGGTCGCCTTCAACTACCTCATGGGTAGTGACCAGGGCATGGACTTCGCTGTCGTCAATAGCACGACAAACCTGTTCAACCCCCCGGGCAACGACGGACCGCTGCACGCACTCGGCGACGAATATCAGGGAGCGGTCAGTGTCATTCTCGGTTGGAACACGGGCAATGGCACTGATGTGCGCGGCACGCTCGACTATTACGACCACAGCAACACCGAAACTATTGTTAGCGACGGCACCTTTGCAATCCAGGCGTCACAAATCGGCCCGAACTCGAGGATCGACGAAAACGATCTCAACGACAGCGGCGATTTTGCCGAGGGGACGATCGACCGGAAGGTCGTCTCTGGCGGCTTGGAGATCGGAAAGACGCTGGCGGTCGGCAGCGACCTTGCGCTTCGCATCAGCACCGGCGTCAATGCGGCCAGCATCCAAAATGTCCTGACTGCTTACTATGCCGACGTTGACAATACGGACTCGCACCTAACCATTCAGGACAACGACATCCGTGCTTATGGCGGGCGCCTCGGTGTTGCGGCGGATTGGCGTGTCATGCCCGGCCTCTCCGTTGGCTTGGCAGCGGGTGCCGCACTGCTCTATGCGCAGCGCAACTACAAGATCACGCAGTTGGACAGCAACACTCTTACGCCGACCGTTGGTGACGGATTGCTCAACTTTTCCGCTGACGAGAGGTTCGTCATGCCGGCAATCGATCTGGAGGTCGCGGCGACCTGGCAGATGATGCTCGCTGGCCTGGCGACATCGATCACCGTCGGTTATGATTTCCAGACTTGGATTGGTGCCATCAAGGATGTTCGCCAAGTTGACGATGTCGATGAAAACGTCTTCACAACGGCCAATCACGATCTGACGTTGCACGGACCGTTCGTCCGTGTCGGTGTCGCCCTGCAGGAGGAGCAGACGGCGCTCAAGTGAGCGTGAAAAGAGCAACAGCTCGACGCGCGGCCGTCCTCTCCTGGGCGGCCGTTTGCGTTTCGCGCGTACGTATCGAAATGGCGCTTCTCACCGTGGTGGTTGTGGCACTCGCGCTTACTGCCTGCAGCGCGCTCCCGGAGCCTCGTGGGCAGCGCGCGCGACCAATAGACATGTTCGATGCCGTGGTGTTCGGCCGGGAATACGAGACGGTCCGCACCCGCTATCTCGCCAAATGGACGGGAGAGCTGCGCATAACGCTTTCGGGCAAGGAGGCCGCGCGCTACCGCCCGCTCGTAGCGCGGTATGCATTGCGCCTCTCGGAATTGACAGGTTTGCCGATCACATTGCTCGAGCCGAGCGGAAATGCGCCCAACCTTCCGGCCGCGGGGCGTGGTGCCAATGTCACCATTACTTTCCTCACTCTCGACGAAATGGAGACGCTTGCGGGGCCGCGCATTCCCTATGCGGGGTTCCGCACCGACATTCTCTTAACATCGGGATGCCTATTCTTTTATAAGCGCGATAAGAGTCACCGGATTACGGAAGGTGCGATATTCGTGCGAACCGATGCGGGCGCCACTTCTCGCGCGATTGAAAGTTGCCTGTTGGAGGAGATGACGCAAGTCCTGGGCCTGCCAAACGATTCCGATCTCATCAGCCCCTCGATATTCAACTCGGGCGACCAGTTGACCCGGTTGTCGGCACTCGATGAGACTTTGATCCGAACGCTTTACCATCCCTCCCTGTCTCCGGGAATGCGACGCGACCGGGCCCTTGATAAGGCGCGTTCTCTGCTTGGACAGTGATATGAGGTGGTCCGTGCGCCGATGGTAGAGGGGCTCGTGCGCCCACCTGGAATGTTTCCTCGGCCGGTTGGGCGCTTCTGCTTCGAGGACGTTTGAAGCTTGCAATCCTGCTATTGGGCGTCAGTGCCCTCGAGGGTTTCCTCGATGAGCCCGTCGACAACGGCGCGCAAGGCCTCCTCTTTGCCGGCGCCCGCATCGATCGCCGCCCTATAGCGGGCGAGCTGGCGGTCGGCGCTGGTGCCACGCGCCATGATGGTGCGAGCATGCTCGACCTCGGCGAGGCAGCCGCAATGCTCGGCATCCTCGCGCACCAGCTCGATCAACTCCTCGACGAGGTCGCCCACGGGCACGAGCGCGCCACGGCCGAAATCGACAAGCCCTTCGCTGGTGCCATAGCGCTGGGCGCGCCAGCGGTTCTCGTTGAGCAGGAGCACCGGATAGCTCCGCCAGCGCTGGTTCGAGCGCCTCAGGCGATAGAGCATGCGGCAAACGCAGACAAAGAGCGCGGCGATGCAAATGGCGTCGTCAATGAGTGTCGAGACATCGCAAAGGCGCATCTCGATCGTCGGGAACTTGCAGTGGGGGCGCAAGTCCCACCAGATCTTGGTCGCATCCTCGATGAGGCCCACCGACGTGAGCACCTCGATGGTGCGCTCGTATTCGCCAAAACTCGAGAACTCCGACGGCAGCCCCGTGCGCGGCAGCTCATCGAAGACGCTCAGGCGATAGGACTTGAGCCCCGTGTTTTCGCCCTGCCAAAAGGGCGAGGAGGTGGAAAGCGCCAGGAGATGGGGCAGGAAATAGCGTGCCTGGTTGAGAATATCGATGCGCAGATCGTCGTTCTCGATGCCCACATGGACATGCATGCCGCAAATGAGGAGCCGCCGCACGACCACTTGCATGTCCTGGGCAAGGACGTTGTAGCGGTCCTTGTCGGTGTGGTGCTGGCGGGTCCAGCGAGCAAAGGGATGGGTCGAGGCGGCAATGAGCGCGTAGCCATGGCTCTTGGCGACCTCGGCGACGGTGCGCCGGAGCCTGGCGAGCTCGCCTCGCGCCTCGGCGATTGTGGCGCAGACGCGCGTGCCCACCTCGATCTGCGAGCGCAGGAACTCGGGCGCCACCTGGCCTGCGAGGATCTCCTGGCATTTGGCAAGCAGACTTTCGCGCGGATCGCTCGCCAGATCGCGCGTCTCCGGGTCGACGAGCAGATACTCCTCCTCGATCCCGATGGTAAAACTCGGCTCCGGTATGCTCATGGGTAAATGTTGGCATAGGCGCCCCGCGAGTGGTAGAGGGTTTTTGGCGCCTTCTTTCTGCCATTCGATGAACGGTTTCTACCTTCGATGAACGCCCGCTTCAGCTTTTGTTCATATGCCGCGACCCAAGCTGGGTCATAAGTTGGCATCGTTTGGCCAAGGAGACGATCATGACCACTTTGACAACGACAATGGCGAGGGCCTTCATCGCTGGAACCGCGCTGCTTGCGGTCAGTACCGCTGCGGCGGCGTTCACCAAGAAGGAGATCGCCGATGCGGCCTATCACTGGGGCCGTGTCGATCATGCGGCCGAGATTTGCCCGCGCCTTGGGATCAACAAGCGCATGCGCGAGGAGGTGGAGAAGGCGCTTACCAAGTCCGACGAGGCGGCCTGGAAGGGTGGCTACGAGCTCGGGCAGTCCGAGGCGCAAGAGTTTGTCGAGGGCTCTGGCAGGGAGGCGTTTTGTCAGCTCTCGTGGGTTTTTTACGGCCGCAACGGCCAGAAGCTCAAGAACCTCCTGGTGCGCAAATGATATCGGAGGGTGCAAGCAACTAAAACGCGCGAGGCGGGCAAGGCGATTCGGCGTGCGCAAATCACGTCGACGGTGCCTGAACCGCAAGGATCGCCGGGGTCGCCTTGAGATATCCGAGGATCGCCTCGAGATATGATGTTGCGCCCTTGAAACTTGGTGTCCTTATCCGGTGCATCTTCTCGGGTGCATCTTATCATCCGCAGCACTCTATTGACGCCGCCGCCGTGGCCGTGACGCTACCGCACCCGCCCTCGTAGAGACGGGCTTCGATCTGCTTGCCGCCGCCTTGGAACGGTCTGCTTTGGGAGAGGTTTGGGAGAGGGTGCCTTGCTGCGTGCCGCGGCCCGCGGGTTGCGGATGGGCAGAGCAGCGAGGGATCGCGCATTTTCGCCCAAGCCTTTGGCGCCTGGCCTACGGTCGTTGGTCGCCGAGCGCCCGGCCTCGGCCTTTTTCCGCGGCCGCCGCACGGGCAGCGGAATGCCTCTCTGTGCGCGGGCTATGGCCCGATTGATTTTGTCGAGCTCCTCGGCACTCGGGCAGCGAAACGCGATCTGCTCGCTCGTCTCGATATAGGCGCGGATGAGCGCGAGCCGCTCTTTCGAGAGATTGGCGAGGGCCCACTCGGGCCCCTTGGCCATGTCGTCCTC
>WGBL01000107.1 GCA_015494375.1 Hyphomicrobiales bacterium
GCGACCAACACCATGGCGTGTGGCATGTCTGCCCGGCCGATCGATTGAGCTTCGGGATGTTGGGTGGTTTCTTTCTGAGCCTGTTGCGAGCCAAGATGGCGCTATAGGAGATGGCGCTATAGGAAAAGAAACATCCACAGTTCCCGATCATGGTTGAGCTGGAGGAGGCCCAGACTCGGCAGACTGATGACCCGGCAGGCCAACTGACGCGACAGACCGATGACGCGACAGACCATTGGCGCCGCAGACCCATGACGTCGCAGACCGAAGGAGAAGGAGCGCGCGAGCATGGCAAGGCCCAGTGAGAGTGCTTCAGAGAGCTCCGAGACGCTCGAGCGCGCGGCCCCTGGTGGCGCCCCCCGGCCGGCCTCGGGTGGCCGGCGGCGCCCTCGCTTGCTCCCGGCCCGGCTCCTCTCGCTGATTTCGGCATTGCTGGCCACAACCCTTGCCGCGTCGTCCATATCCACCAGCGTGCGCGCGGGCGATCGGGCGACTGTCCAAGTCATCCATACGGGCGACCTCGCGGTGGCGCGGTTCTCGGGCACTTCGCCTTCAAAGACTACAGAGACTTCAGAAAGCTCAGAGGCCACCGAGGGCGATGCGGAGGCCGGATCGCAGCCCGCGCCCGCGCCGGCTGACAGTCGAGGCGCTACGGCCTTCATCGACCTCGACGGCGCGAGTGTGCGCATCTACCATGAGCCGGCCGACCATGGTCGAGGCGGGGGCGACGCCCCTCTCACCCTCGCCCCTCCGTTCGAGGTGACCGCGCGCCAGATCGGCCAGGTCTTCGGCCTCGCCTTCGATGATGGCCGGCGCCAGGGTGCGGGCGCCCCCATTCCCAATCTCTACGCCGCGGCCACCTCGCGCTATGGCGTGCGCATTGTCGTTCCCGATCGCGATGGCGACGGTCGGCCCGAGGTGGCCAGCAAGGGCGGCCCCGGCGCCCGCTTCATGCCCGGCCAGTGGGGGGCCGAGCTCGGTGGCGGGCCCGGCGCCATCTGGAAGATCGACGGCCGCACGGGCGCGGTTTCGCTCTTTGCTGAGGTCACACTCGATGGTGTGCCCAACAGCGGCCCCGGCCTCGGTCAGATCGCCTTCGACGGGGCCCACCGCCAGCTCTTCGTTTCCGATCTCGACACCGGCATGATCCACCGCTTCGATCTCGCCGGCAACGATCTCGGACATTTCGACCATGGGGTGCGCGGTCGCCCTCAAATCGGTCTTCCGCCCGTGCCGCACGATCCGCAAAGGCGCATGGAGATCACGAGCCCCGCCTTCAGCAGCGCAGATCCCGCCACATGGGGGCTGGCGGCCCCCGAGCGCCTTATCGAGGGGCTCGCGGTGCGCGACGGGCGGCTCTACTACACCACCCGCAAGCCACTCAAGGTCTGGTCGGTGGGGATCCGGGATGACGGCTCGTTTGCCGATGATGTGCGGGCCGAGCTCGATATTCTCTCGCTCGACGTTGCGTCGGGCAACGATCGCGCGGGGCGCCTACGCTCCCCTATCATCGACATAGCCTTTGATGCCGATGGCACGCTCCTGATTGCCGAGGAGGTTGCGGAGGCAGTTGCGGCTGCGGATGCTGCTCGGGGCAATAGCGGGGCTGGCGAGGCGGTGCAGCATGGGGGTGGCGAGGCAGCGCAGCACAGGGGCGGCGAGGCGGCGCAGCACAGGGGTGGCGACGCAGCGCTGCGCGGGGCCCTCGAGAGCGCGCAGCAGAGCGGTAGGCCCAAGCCAGGGCGTTTGCGCAAGCGCATAAGGCGCAAGCGCATTTTGCGTTATCGGCGCGGGCGGCCGAGCGATGCGCAGGCACCGGGGCCCTGGACCGCCCTGCCCGCGGCCCATGTAAGGGACCTTGCACAAAACCGCAGACGGGCTCTGGCCCTCGGCGATCCCCTCGGCCTCGGCGAGAGCGGGGCGGGGCGCGCCGTGCTCGGGGTCTCGCTTCGCTGCGAGGCTGGCATTGCCGGGCGTCCTATCCCATGCCGGATTGCCGTCAGCAACAGCGGCATGGCCGCACCAGCGGGCCCGGTGCGCGTCGAGGCGGCGCTCGCGGCGGGCCTTGACGCTGCAGGCGGCGGCCCGGGCGGCGTAATCGCCGGCCTTACGCCCGACGGCACCGATTGGGAATGCCGCGCAGCCTCGCCCAAATGGGTGACTTGTGTGGTGCCGGGCTCGGCCCTTGGTCCGGGCGTTGTGCGCACATTCGACATTGCGCTTGCGGCTCTCGGTGGCGGTCGGCTCAGCAGCTGCGCCAAGGCAACCTATCGCCGGCGCGCCAACGACGAAGCCCTCGCGCAAACCCCCGAGACGTGCGCCGAAGGCGGCATCGACATTGTCGTCTCACAGACCGGCGACGAGACATGTGCGCCTGGCCAGCTGTGTACGTTGCAAGTCCAGCTGAGCAATCGTGGTGGTGATGACTTTGTCGGCCCCGTTGCGCTTACCGATGCGCTCCTCGGTGGCGCACAGGCCGAGATCGTCGCCATTACGCCGCCGCTCGGTTGCGCGACGATGCCGCGTGGGCTGCCCTTTTCCTGCCGGGCCCAACTGAGGCTGCCGGCTGGCGCGCGGCGCACCCACAGCATCCGTTTGCGCCTTCCCCAAACGGCGAGCGCGCGCACCTCCTCTAAGGGGGCCACACTCACCAATTGCGTGAGCCTCACCGATCCAGGCGGGCTTGTCGCGGCGGATGGGACCGCAACGCCACCAGATGAGAGTGGCCCCGGCACCCCCGGCATCGTCGCCTGTCACACATTCCGGGTTGCCGCCAAGCCGCCGGCCTGCGTGGGCGGCATGGTGCGCAACCGCTCGGGCCTCTGCGCCTGCCCCGGGAGGACGCGCTGGGACGGCCGGCGCTGCTTCGCCGGCGATGGCGGCCGGCCAGTGAGCACGCGGCCAAAGACGCCGCCGGGCCCGACGGCACCGCCGGATGGGCGCCCGACGCCGCCTTTGATCGGCCCCACATGCCCGCCCGACCGGCTGGCCTTCCGCCGCCGCGCCGATGTGCCCGCGGGCTGGCTCCGTATGCGTCGGACTCGCAACGGCATCACCATCTGGTGCGCAAAGCCGCGGCGCCCCAGTCGCGGGCCCCGATGCCGCAAGGGCTGGTATCCCTTCAAGGCGCGGGCGGCCATCCCCGAAGGTTGGCGGCGCTACCGCGCCCGCCGCAATGGCCGTGTGATCTGGTGTGCCAAGCCGCGGTCCATCGCGCCCAGATGCCCGCGGGGCTGGCGCAGGATCGCGCGGCCGGCTGATGCGCCCAAGGGGTGGCCGGTCATGGTCGTCGATGGCATTGGGGCCGCTGGGCAGCGCTTCGCCATCTATTGCACAAGGCCGACGCAGCGCCGCTGCCCCAAGACGCGGCGCAAGAGCAATGGCGGCTGCTGCCCCAAGGGCACCAAGGCCGACGGCAACCAATGCTTCCCCGACCGCACCACGCCACCGCCCAGCACATGCCCTAAGGCGCGGCGCAAGAGCAATGGCGGCTGTTGCCCCAAGGGCACCAAGGCCGATGGCAATCAGTGTTTCCCTGATCGTACCACGCCACCGCCCAGCACATGCCCTAAGGCGCGGCGCAAGAGCAATGGCGGCTGTTGCCCCAAGGGCACCAAGGCCGACGGCAATCAGTGTTTCCCTGATCGTACCACGCCACCGCCCACGGCGTGCCCCAAGCCGCGGCGCAAGAGCAATGGCGGTTGCTGCCCCAAGGGCACCAAGGCCGACGGCAACCAATGCTTCCGCGATCTTGTGGTACCGCCGCCGGTCCAATGCCCCAAGGCGCGGCTCAAGCGGAATGGTGGTTGCTGCCCCCTCGGCATGCGGGCCCAAGGCAACCGCTGCGTGCCACGGGTCATCACCCCGCCGGCGCGCGATTGCCCCAAGCTGCGCCGCAAAAGGAACGGTCGCTGTTGCCCCAAGGGCACGCGCGCACGCGGCAATCGATGCCTGCCGCGGCTTATCGACACGCGGCCCGTTCTCTGCCCCAGGGCGCAGCGCAAGAAGAACGGCGGATGCTGCCCCAAGGGCACGCGGGCGCGCGGCAACCGCTGCATCTTTGTGGGCATCGAGAGAAAGCCGCGGCCGGCCTGCCCCAAAGCGCGGCGCAAGCGGAATGGGGGCTGCTGTCCGCCCGGCCGCGTGGCGCTCGGCAACCGCTGTGTGGCTCTCGACCTCAAACGCAAGAAAAGGGACGGCAAGAGCAGAGATGGCAAACAGAGGACAATACGACTGCCGCGCGGCCTCGAGCTGCAATTGAAGAAACAATGAGCGTCTCAGAGGCTGCGCCTTCTTCAGTTGATTTTGCCCACAGCTTGCAAAAGCTTCGCGCGCAATGAAAAGCTCTTTGTTTCGAGCAGGATGTTTTTCTTCGTTTTGTCACAAGAGCGGGCCAGAAATCGCAATCGGCGCGGCCAAACGCCCCCTCGCGCAAGCTCTCGGAATTTCCTAGAACACCCACGCGATCCCAGGGCAATGTCACGGGCAGCCAGGAGAGCGGCGCCGAACGCGTAGGGCAAAGCCGGCCTTCTTTGCGCGCGCGCCAATTGCCTCTGTGATCCGTTACCAAGCGGGAGCGCGACCCCATGCGACCAGAAGAGCATTTCGTCCATCGCATCGGCTGGCTGCGGGCGGCGGTTCTCGGCGCCAATGATGGCATCGTCTCAACGGCAAGCCTCGTTATCGGTGTGGCGGCGGCCCAGGCCGCCCGGCCCGACATTCTGCTTGCGGGCGTCGCGGGGCTTGTGGCGGGCGCCATGTCCATGGCAGCGGGCGAGTATGTCTCGGTGAGCTCCCAGGCCGATACCGAGCACGCCGACCTCGACCGCGAGCGCCAGGCGCTGGCCGAGAACGACACTTACGAGCGCGCCGAGCTTGCACAAATCTATGTCGAGCGCGGCCTCACACCGGAGCTCGCCAAAGAGGTGGCCGACCAGCTCATGGCCCATGATGCACTCGGGGCACACGCCCGCGACGAGCTCGGGATTACCGAGATCGCCAGTGCCCGACCGTTGCAGGCGGCGCTCGCCTCGGCCGCCTCGTTTGCCGCCGGTGCCGCCATGCCGCTTCTCACGGCCGCCCTATTGCCGGTCTCGGCCATCATTCCAGCGGTCTCGGTGGCGACACTGGTTTTCCTGGCGCTGCTCGGTGCCATCTCGGCGCGGACGGGCGGCGCCAACATGGTCCGCGCCGAGATGGCACCGAGCAGCGCCAGGA
>WGBL01000108.1 GCA_015494375.1 Hyphomicrobiales bacterium
CGGCGGCTGGCAGGGGGTGCAGAGTGGGCCCCAAGAAGAGCAAAAAAGAGAGCGAACACAAACGCGAAAGTGATTTCACCGGAACCGCCCCCCGCTCGTCACGCGCCCGGCGGCTGGCAGGGGGCGGTGGGTGGGCCCAAGAAAAACAAAAAGAGCACATGGGCGGCGCCGTCTCTCCTCAACGTCGCCGCCGGCTATCCAGCGATGACACAGACATCGCGCGACCGGTCAGATCGTCATAGCTCGCGTGGATTCTTTCGCTCGCCAGCATCAGTGCTCGCCGCTGATGCGGTTGACGGCAATGACGGCCTGGGTGCGGCTGTCGACCTCGAGCTTTTGCAGGATTGCCGAGACATGCGCCTTGACGGTGGCCTCGGAAACACCGAGCTCGAATGCAATCTGCTTATTGAGCAAGCCTTCGGCCAGCATCATCAGCACCCGCACCTGTTGCGGCGTAAGGCTTGCCAGCCGGCGTGCCATTTCGGCATTCTCTGGCTCGCTTTCGCCCGTAAGATCGAGATCGGGCGGCACCCAGACCTCTCCCTTGAGCACTTCGCGAATGGCCCCCCTGATGGTCTCGACATGGAGCGACTTTGGGATGAAGGCGCTGGCGCCGAAGTCGAGACAACGGCGGATGGTCACGGGATCATCACTCGCCGAGACGATGGCAACAGGCAGCTGAGGGTGCTTGGCCCGCAGATACATGAGCCCGGAAAAGCCGCGTACCCCGGGCATCGCGAGATCGAGCAGCACGAGGTCCACCTCCTGGTGTTGGGATAGAACTTCGGCAAGCTCCTCCATGCTGCCCGCTTCGAGGATTTCAAGTGCGCCAAGCCCACTGCCGAGCGCCTGGCGCAAGGCGTCCCGAAACAGCGGATGATCATCTACGATAACGATGATGTGGTCGGCCATCGGTTTACCGTCGTCAAAGCTTGCGGCAGACGGCGACTGTCTCGCCCTTGCACCACCGTTCGATCGCGCCGGGCGTTCCAGCTCTGCGCGCCTTCCCTCATCTGGCTGCTCTCTCCCTCGGCCAGGTTTGTTTGTCCTGCTCCCGGCGAGCCGCGAGCCATGCTACACCTTTGAGCGTCCGCCGCGCGAGCAGTCTTGCCCATCGCGGTTTACATGCACCCGCGCGCGCCATGTCACCCCGTTGCCCCGCTCGCGCTTTGTCGCCCCGCTTACACAATGCCGCTCCGCTCGCACGATGTCGCTCCACCGCACCATGTCGCCCTTCTCGTACCACAAAGCCGTGGCCTCTGTTCGAGACCGTATGTGAACCGACCACTGCCACGGCATGCCGGCAAGCCAGGTGCTGGTTTGGGGCGGACCTGCCGGTATGGCGAAGGGCCGGTGCGGCAATGCCAGCGCCTTTGCTTTGCTGGCACCGTTGCCTCGTCCGCCCTATAAAGCAATGATATCGGGGTGCAAGCAATGATCAACCGACGCCGCAGGCGGCCCTACTGGCGCCGCACGAAATCGCATCTGCTGCTTAGCCTGCTGCTGCCCATGGCGCTTGTGATTGCAATCCCATACATGGCGGGCGGGCTCAATCAATGGCGTTTTCTGGGCTTCCCGCTTGGCTATTTCGCCCTAGCGCACGGCGCGGCCCTCGTTGCGCTCTTTGCCGTCTTGCGTTTTGTTTCGCGCCAGGACCGCTTCGACCGCGAGCATGGCGCCCATGAGGAGTTCTGGCTTTGAGCTTGCGCACACATCGAGCGCTCACACATCCGCGCATTGGAACCTTCCTCGCCATATATACGAGCGCCATTGTGGCGCTGCTGGTGCTGCTTGTCATTCTCGAGCAGCTGGGAACGGGCGAGGCGCGCATCCGAAACGTGATCATCATCGCACCGATCGGGCTTTTTGCGATCATCGGATTGCTTGCCTATACGCGCTCGAGCCGCGGCTTCTTTGTTGCCGAGCGGCGCGTGCCGGCCTTTTTCGGCGGTCTTGCAAGTGCGGTGACAATGTTCGGCGGCACCGGACTTGCGGCGCTCTCGGGCATGCTCTTCTTGGTCGGGCAGGATGCCCTGGCGATTGGGCTCGGTGTCTTGCTCGGCGTAATGGTGCTGGCCATGCTGCTCGCCCCCTTCTTCCGCAAGCATGGCGCATTTACGGTGCCGGAATATCTGGGCCACCGTTTCGAGAGCCCCATTGTCAGATTGCTCACAGGCCTTGTTCTTATGGTTGGGCTTGCAGCACTTCTGCTCGCCGAGCTGCGTTTTGGGCTCCATCTCGCCGCCGCGACGCTCGGGCAGCCCTTGGGGTTGGTGGTGCCCGCTGCCGCGCTTCTGCTGGTCGCGAGCCTCGTGCTCGGTGGCATGAGGGGGCTCACCTGGTCGAACAGCGCCCAGGCGATCGCCTTTCTGCTCGCCATGATGGCACCGCTCGTGATCGTTTCGCTGCAGTTCACCAATCTTCCCATCGCGCCGTTCACCTATGGCGGTCTGCTCGAAAAGGTTGCCCGCCAGGAGGTGGTGCTTGGCCTCGCCTCGCGGCCGACGGCGCTCTTTGAGGTGTCGCTTGTCGGTGCCCACGCGGTCCCCCTCGAGCGCCCCTATCTCGGTGCCTTTGCCAACATCGGCCTCTTGGGCTACCCGTTTCTGGTGATCAGCATCATGGGCGGGATCGCGGCCTTGCCGAGCGTTCTCGCACGCATGAGCGCTGCAACGAGCGTTGCCGAAAGCCGCCGCACGACGGGCTGGACGGCGGCCATCGTTGCCCTCATTGTGCTCAGTCTGCCGGCCTATGCCGTCTTCAGCCGCCGTCTGGTGCTTGGCGAGTTCGCCGCGGGCCCGCTTGCCGCGCCTCCCCTTTGGCTGGCGCAACTCGAGGAGCTTTCACTTGCCCACGTCAATGGGGGTGCTGGAGCACCCATCGACTTGGCGCGAATAGCGTTTTCTCGCGACGGCACGCTCGCCATCATTCCGCTCGCCGCGGGGATGCCTGTCGCGCTGGTCTATTTCGCCATCTCCGGCCTTCTGGCGGCCGCCTTTGCGGGCGCCTCGGCACGCATCCTGGCGATCGCCAACATCCTCACTCAGGATGTCATCTTCGGCTTCTCCTCAGGCGCGCGATCCGCCCCGGGCAGCCTTGCGGTTGCGCGCGTTCTGGTCTGCCTCATTGCGCCGTTTGCTGCCTATTTTGCTGCCGGCATCACCGCCGATCCTTTGCGGCTGTTTCTGCTCGGGCTCGGCTTTATCGGCTCGGCCACACTTGCGCCGCTCGTCATGTCCATCTGGTGGAAGCGGATCAATACCCTCGGCGCCATTGCCGGGATCGGCGCCGGAGCGCTTTTTGCGGGCGGCTATATTGTCCTTGGCGAGAGCGGGGCACTACCGCCGCCACTTTCTCTTGATCTGGTTCTCGTCGGGGCATTGGGCATCCCGGTGAGCGCCGGCTTTGCGGCCTTGGCCAGCCTCCTTGGCGCCAAACCCGGCCTTAAGGCGCGCGATCTGGTGCTCGAAATGCGGCTGCCGAGCGGCGAGACCATTCGCGACCGCGAGGAGCGTCTGGCGCCGAGCCGTCGCCGAAGCGGCCGCGCGACCTGATATGCCGCAACCCACCTGATTGGTTGGGGCACTCCGATTGGCTGGGGCACGCCGATTGGCTGGGGCACTTGCGCCGGGGCATCGCCCTCAGTGTTCTTCAAGTGCGCGGGGCGCGAGCGCGCCTCGATCGCCGGCGCGGCCCCGGGCAACGGTGCGGTGGAGGAGGATCACCGGCACGAGACCGATGGCAACGATTGCGAGTGCGCCGATCGCCGCCTCCTCGAATTGCTCGAGCGAAGCGAAATCATAGACATGAGTGGCCAAGGTCTCGAAGTTGAAGGGCCTGAGCAGGAGCGTCGCCGGCAGCTCCTTCATGGCATCGACAAAGACAAGCAGCGCCGCCGTCGCCAGCGCCGATTGCAAGAGCGGCAGATGGATGCGCCAGAGCGTGCCCAGAACGGTCTCGCCAAGGGTCCGTGCGGCGGCGTCGAGATTGGGCGATATGCGCCCCAAACCGGCATCGACAGCCCCGAGCGCAATCGCCATGAAACGGATGGTATAGGCAAAAAGCAGAGCAAAAACGCTTCCAGACAAGAGCAGGCCCGTCGAGAAGCCGAAGCGGGCTCTCATCAGGCCGTCGAGCCAATTGTCGAAACCCGCAAGCGGGATGAGCAGACCAACCGCCAGCACCGTCCCGGGCACCGCATAGCCAAGGCTCGCAAGCCCCACGGCCGGCCGCGTCAGGCCATTGCCCGCAACACGGCGCGCATAGGCGAGCACCAGAGCAAATGTGACCGCCGCCAGTGCCGCGGCGGCGCTCAGCAAGAGGCTGTTGAGGGCCGCCTGCCAGAACCGCTCGCTAAGGGCGTCGCCGGCAAAGCGGATCGCGTTCTGCACAAGCACAGAGGCTGGCAATACGAAACCGATGAGAAGCGGCAAGGCACAAACGGCACTGGCGAGCCATGCTCGTAAGCCACGGAGTCGTTCGGGCGGCATGGCCCGATAACGCCCCGTCGTGTGGTGGAAGCGCCGCCCGCTGCGCGCAGCCCTTTCGAGCATCAGCAGCAGAAAAACGACCCCCAGCATGAGCCCGGCCAGCTGCGCGGCAGCACCGAGGCTCGAACGCTCGAGCCAGGTGGTATAGACGCGCACAGTGAGGGTTCGCACCCCGAGATACTCGACCGCGCCGATGTCGTTGAGGCTCTCCATCAGCGCCATCGTCACCCCGGCGGCGAGTGCCGGCCGCGCCAGTGGCAGGGCGACGCGCCAGAATACCCCGAGGCTCGTCTGGCCCAGGGTGCGGGCGACCTCGAGCGTGCAGACCGACTGCTGCAGAAAACTCGCGCGGGCGCTGAGATAGACATAGGGATAGAGCACGAACGACATGACGAACACGGCCCCGCCCAGGGAGCGGATCTCTGGAAACCAGTAGTCTCGCGCATTTCGCCAGCCAAAGAGCTCGCGCAAAGCCGTCTGCAGAAAGCTCGAATAGTCGAGAATTTCGACATAGCAGAAGGCGATGATGTAGGTGGGCATCGCAAGGGGGACGACGAGCATCCAATCGAGACGGTCGCGCCAGGGGAAACGGTACATGCTGACAAGCCAGGCGGTGCCTGTTCCAATGAGAAGCGTGAGCGCGCCCACACCCCCCAAGAGCCAAAGTGTGCGCAAGGCGGCCCG
>WGBL01000109.1 GCA_015494375.1 Hyphomicrobiales bacterium
CAACGAGCATATGGCAAGGGGCGGCATTGTGATTGCCGCAACCCATGTGGCGCTCGCCATCGACCTCGCCCACGAGCTCGAGCTTGACGCGGGGCGGCATCGCATCGAGCGTGAGCCCACCGATGGCCCCCGCCCCCACGATCCTCACACCGCCGATGCCTCCGAGCGCCCGGGTCGGGAGCCCTTTGCCCCATGACGGCCTTTCTCGCCCTTGTCGGCCGCGACCTTCGGCTCGCCCTTCGCCAGGGCAGCACACTCGGCACCACGCTCGGGTTCTATCTCATCGTCGTCGCCATCCTGCCGCTCGGGCTCGGGCCCGACCTCAATCTTCTCGCACGCATTGCGCCGGGCGTCCTCTGGGTGGCGCTCCTGCTTTCAGCCCTCCTGTCGATGGAGCGGATATTCCAAATCGATCTCGAGGACGGCACACTCGAGGTCCTCGCCCTCGGGCCGCTGCCGCTCGAGCTCATCGCCATGGCCAAGGGCATCGCCCATTGGCTGACGACAGGCATACCACTGGCGTTGACAGCCCCCCTTCTCGGGCTGCTGCTCAACCTCGATCTCGCGGCCTATGGCCCGCTTGCGGCCACAACCCTTGCCGGCACGCCGGCCGTGAGCTTCATCGGCACCATCGGCGCGGCACTTACGCTTGGCATCAACCGCGGTGGGCTCCTTTTGTCGCTCATCGTCTTGCCGCTCTATGTACCGGTGCTCATTTTCGCCGTCAGCGCCGTGACCAACGCGGTCACCGGCCCGGCCCCCTTCCTGCCACCGTTTCTGATATTGTTGGCCCTCACACTCGCTAGTGTCGTGCTGGCCCCCGTCGCGGCAGCCGCGGCCCTGAGGCTGCACCTGCAATGAGCGCGTGCCGTTTCTGGGCCCATCTGATCTGGGCCCATCTGACGCGGATGTGATCGCGAGCCCTTGTGCTAGAGTTGGCGTCGCAATTGCATTGCCTACACTCGCGTATTAGATCGATCGGAGGAGAGACTGTGCGCCAATTGAAAAGCGCACTGCGCACGTTTGAGAACAGTCCCATGCCACGACTGGCCAGCCCGCTAACATCCCTCTGAGAGCACCCCCCATGCTGCAACTGGCCAATCCAACACGATTTATGCAGTATTCGGCGCGGCTCCTGCCGTGGCTCGCGGCGGCGAGTGCGCTGGTGCTCGCCTTGGGGCTCTATATGGCGTTTTTCGTGGCACCTCCCGATTACCAGCAGGGCGAGACGGTGCGGATCATGTTCATCCATGTGCCGTCCGCCTGGCTCGCCATGATGTGCTATGGCATCATCGCCGTCTCGAGTTTCGGGCTTCTCGTCTGGCGCCACCCGCTGGCCGACGTCTCCGCCAAGGCCGCCGCGCCCATCGGCGCCGCCTTCACGCTTCTGGCGCTTGTCACCGGCTCGCTCTGGGGCAAGCCCATGTGGGGCGCCTATTGGGTCTGGGACGCCCGGCTCACGTCGGTGCTCATACTGTTCTTCCTCTATCTCGGCCTCATGGCTTTGCGGCGGGCCAGTGACGACGACGTGCTCGCCAGCCGCCTGACCGCCATTCTCGCCATCGTCGGAACGGTCATTCTGCCGATCATCAAATTCTCGGTCGATTGGTGGAACACGCTGCACCAGCCCGCAAGCGTCATGCGCCTTGGTGGGCCGACGCTCCACCCGAGCATGCTCTGGCCGCTTCTGGTGATGGCGCTTGGGTTCACGCTCCTCTTTCTGACGCTCCATCTGGCGGCCATGCGCAACGAGGTGTTGCGCCGCCGTGTCGCTGTCTTGCGCGAGGCCAGGGTTGCGCGCGCCGGCGCAAGCCGAGCCGCCGAGCCCCAACCGGCCGAATAGGCCCCCCCAGGGAGAGCCAAACCAAGCGACGTTCGAAGTTGCTCAAGCTTTGCGACAATCCCCGAGCCGAGACGGATCAAGAGAGCCACACCACAAGACCCACGACCGCCGGGACCGCGAGAGGACAAGAGAGGACAGGACAGGGAAAGACAGGACAGAACAAGACAGGACAGGAGAGCACATGGATCTGGGGCCTCATGCGGCATTCATCTGGGCGAGCTATCTCGTTGTCGTTGTGGTCATAGGCGCGCTCATCGCCTGGATCGTGCTCGACGGCCGCAATCAGCGCCGTCTGCTCGCGCGGCTCGAGGCCGAGGGCGTGCGCCGCCGCTCGGCCGCCCACGCCGAGCGGAAGGCGGGCGATGATCAATAGTTTTGGCACTCGAAGGCGGGATCGTACGAGCAGGAATTCGTAAATCGATCATGTGGCAAACGATCAAACGGCCCGAGCGCCAATCTTGACGGATGGCAAACCTGTGAGAAACCAATGAGTATGACGGACAAGGCCGCCACCAGCAGCGAGAGAGTCACCGAGAGAGTCACAGAGCAGGACGCGCGCCCGCGCCGCGCGAAGCCGTTGACGCTCCTGCCCGTTGTCATTTTTGTCGCCCTGGCGGGCGCCTTCTACTTCGCCCTCCAGTCGGGCGATCCCTCGAAGCTGCCTTCAGCGCTCATCGGCAAGCGGGTTCCCGAGTTTGCGCTGCCGCCGGTGCCGGAGCTCAAGGAGGATGGCAAGCCGGTGCCCGGGTTTTCGAGCGACGATCTCGCCCGCGGCAAGGTTTCGGTTGTCAATGTCTGGGCTTCCTGGTGCATCCCGTGCTTTCAGGAGCACCCGCTCCTGGTTGAGCTCGCCCGCCGCTCGGGCGCGCCCATCTATGGCATGAACTACAAGGACGAGCCGGCCAATGCGCGCCGGTTTCTCGGCCGCCTCGGCAACCCCTTTGTGGCGGTTGGCGCCGACCGGCGCGGCCGGGTGGCGATCGATTGGGGGGTCTATGGTGTGCCCGAGACGTTCATCGTCGATGGTACGGGGCGCATCGTCTACAAGCACGTCGGGCCCATCGACGCCCGCGCGCTCGAGCAAAAGCTCTTGCCGATCATCGCCCGCACGCGCGCCGGCACGCCCTCAGCATTGCGTTGAACGGTCAGAGGCTTCGGTCATTGCCCGCTTGCCCGTGCCCGTCGGCATGTCCCGTTAATCGCGGCCGCTGCGCCCGTCCTCGCCGGCGGGCCGCCCATAAGCCTCGAGCAGCGGCAACGTTGCCAGCCCGAAGGCGATCGTCAGCGGCATGATGCCAAAGACCTTGAAGCTCACCCAGACATCGGTCGAGAAGTTGCGCCAGACGATCTCGTTGAGCGCTGCAAGAAAGAGAAAGAACAGCCCCCATCGAAACTGCAATTTGCGCCAGCCCGTATCGGTCAGCCGGAAGACGTCGCCAAACAGCAGCTTCCATACGAGGAGGTTGAAAAAGAGCGCGCCTAGCAGAATGCCGCCGAACAGCAGATTGACGATGGTCGGCTTCATCTTGATGAAGGTGTCGTCGTGGAGATAGAGCG
>WGBL01000110.1 GCA_015494375.1 Hyphomicrobiales bacterium
ACGCCCCACCCCTTCCGACACCCGAACAAAAAAGCGCCCCCGCGCAATTTCGCGAGAACAGCGGGCTCGTGCTAACCTCAGAACAGCGAGAGCGAGAGAGAGCGAGCTCGGTGAGGCCAAGAACAAAACCGCGAAGCGCAATTGCAAAATGACCTCGTTCGACGACTTCACCATGGAGATTACGCCGCAGCTGCTGCTCAAGGCGTATTCCTGTGGCATCTTCCCCATGGCCGAAAGCGCCGAGGAAAGCGCCATATTCTGGATCTCGCCCGAGGAGCGCGGCGTCCTGCCTCTCGATGCCTTTCACGTGCCGCGCCGCCTCAAGCGCATCGTGCGCAGAGAGCCCTTTGAAATTCGCATCGACTGCGACTATGACGGCGTCATCGAGGGTTGTGCGGGGCCACGGCCGGGCCGCGAGACCACTTGGATCAACGGCCGCATTCGCCGCCTTTATCGCGAGCTCTTCCAGCTCGGCCATTGCCACACCGTCGAGGCCTGGCGCGATGGCCGCCTTGTCGGCGGCCTCTATGGCGTGCACCTTGGCGGCGCCTTCTTCGGCGAGAGCATGTTCAGCTATGAGGACAACGCCAGCAAGGTGGCGCTCGTTCACCTAGCGGCGCGGCTCATCGCCGGGGGTTTTCGTCTCCTCGACACCCAATTCGTTACCGACCACCTGCGCCAGTTCGGCATCCGCAAGGTACCGCGCGACGACTTTCAAACCCTGCTCGAGGCGGCTCTCGCCGAGCGCGGGGATTTTGCCGCTCTCGGCCCCTCGCTCAGCGGTGCCGAGGCGCTCGAGATCATCGCAAGGCATGCGGGCTGATGGCGAATGACAAGTAAGAACAACGGCCCGGCCGCCGATACCGCAAGCCCATGCCCTGAGGCGCTCCCCACCCCCCGACCGAGCTCCATCCAAGAGGAGCTTGCGGCCGACAAAGCCAGGTTGGCATGCGAATTGCTTATGCCGTGGGGGATACACGAAAGAAGAACCATCGTGCGCCAAAGGGAGCGCGCGGGGCCAAAGCGCGCCGCAACTTCCGCTGCACGACCGATCGAAGAGACCGCCGAGCCGTGGATGCGCGCCGCCGCACATTCGTCACCCAATCGTTTGCCGCCGGGGCGGGTGCCGCCGCGCTCCTGGCCGCACCGAGGCTCTCGCGGGCCCAAGAGCGCCTGCCGCGCATCGGCAACTGCCTGATTGCCACCGACTTGGGCCTCGTGCCCGACGGCGACCACGACCAGACCGCCGCCTTGCAGCGCGCCATCGACATCGCCACGGCCCGACGGGTGACGCTCTATCTTCCGGCCGGGCGTTATCGCGTGAGTGGTGTCAAACTGAGACGCGGCACGCGCCTTGTGGGCGAGCCCGGTCAAACGATTCTTGCCGCGGCCGGCAATCGCGGCCTGCTCCATGCCAAATCGGCCCGCTCGGTCTCGCTCAGCGATCTCGTTCTCGACGGCGGCCTGATGCCTATCGAGGCGGGTCGCAGCCACGAGGCGCTTCTCGCCGCGGAAGGATGCGAGGGGCTTCTGGTCGAGGCCGTCGAGCTCCGCTCGAGTGTCCAGCATGGCATCTTTCTGTTGCGCTCCTCGGCCCGGATCACCGCAACGACCATCGCCGACTGCCTTGGCACCGGCATATTCCTCAATGATTCGGGGGGCTCGGAAATCACCCACAATCGCATTGAGCGCTGCGGCAATGGCGGCATTCGCATCTGGCGCTCGAGGGGCGGCAGTGACGGCTCACTCGTCCAGTCGAACCTCATTCGCCAGATCGCGGCCCACGACGGCGGGAGCGGCCAGAACGGCAACGGCATCAATCTGTTTCGCGCCGACGATGTCATCGTCTCGGGCAACCGCATCAGCGATTGCGCCTTCTCCGCCATCCGCGCCAACGCCAGCAGCAATTGCCAAATCCTCACCAACACCTGCACGCGCCTTGGCGAGGTGGCGATTTATGCCGAGTTCAGCTTCCAGGGGGCGGTGATCGCCAGCAACCTTGTCGACAGTGCCGCCACCGGCATCGCCGTCAGCAATTTCCGCGAGGGGGGCCGGCTGGCCATTGTACAAGGCAATCTCGTGCGCAATCTCTTTTTTCGGGAAAGGAGCCCCGACAAGCGCGGCATCGGCATCGCCGTCGAGGCCGACACCATCGTCAGCGGCAATATCGTGGAACGGGCACCGGGCATCGGGATCGCGGTTGGCTGGGGACGCTATATGCGCGATGTCTCGGTCACCGCGAACCTGGTGCGCGAGACCGCAATCGGCATCGGCATCTCGGATCATGTCGCGGCGGGGCAGGTGCTCGTTGCGGCGAACATGATCTCGGGCGCAAGCAATGGCGCCATCCGCCTCATGCGCTACGAGCTGCCGGTCGCCGGGGACCTCTCGCAGCCGGGGCGCAAGTTGCCCGCCAATGTCGTTGTCGAGGGCAATGTGGTAGCCTGACCCGCGCGTCCATTCGGCCGCCCATTGGACGCCAGTGCCCTGATCTGCCCTCTGCCCGGAACGCTGCCCGAAGCGCCGCCGTTGGCTGGCCCGCCAGGGCTCGAACCTGGATTGGCTGGACCAAAACCAGCTGTCCTACCAATTAGACGACGGGCCAGTGGGACGAGACGATCGGCCAATGGATCGTCAGTCCGCTGGTGCGACCTGATCCTGTCGGGTCGCGGCGCTGGAACATAGCCCAGAGCCCGCGCTTGGGCAATGCCTTGTGGGGCCCTGTTGTAATGGTTCAGGTGGTTTGAGACTCCTGGGCCCTGGTGTGGTTGGCAATGATACAGGCCAAGGGCGTGAAGCCGGCAAGGGCACTCTCGGGTTCGGAAGGTGCAACGCCCTTGGCGAGCATGAAGCCGCCCGTGATGGATGCCAGCCGCTCAGGGGGCCACAAGCACTTCAAGCGACCACGAGCTCTTCAAAGAGCCGGCTCACTTGCGCAAGCATCTCGCCCAGTGACGCTTCGAGCTCGGCAAAGTCGGAGCAGCTGCCGGCCCTGGCCAGGAGCTGCTTGAGGCCGTCGGGGGCCTCGGCCGAGCGGAACTCACCTTCGACACAAAGCCGCAGCACCTGTTCGAGGTTCTGGACGAGCGTCACGGCGTCGATAAGGCGTCTGCCCTTGTCTGCGTCGAGCACCCCGGCGGCCGTGAGGCGCTCGAAGGCCGTGCGGGTGTTTTGCGAGAGCACCTCCGGGTGCGCATGGGCGTGGCGCAATTGCAGGAACTGGGCGATGAACTCGAGATCGACAAGCCCGCCGCGCACCTGTTTGAGGTTCCAGATGTTGTCGCTGCCCTTTTCCGCCGCGATGCGGGCGCGCATCTCGCGCACGTCGTCGGCGAGCCTCGGGCCATCGCGGGGCTGTGTGAGTACGTGCCGGATGGTTTGAGCGATCGCCTCTCTGAGGGGCGGCGGGCCGGTGATCACGCGCGCCCGCGTGAGCGCCATATGCTCCCACGTCCAGGCCTCTTCGCGCTGATAGCGGGCAAAGCTTGATAGGCGCGTTGCCACGGGGCCCGCATTGCCCGAGGGCCGCAAGCGCATGTCGACCTCATAGAGCCGGCCTTCGGCGGTGGGCGAGGAAAGCGCGCTGATGAGGCGCTGGGTCGTGCGGGCATAGTAGGCGCCGCCTGCAAGCGGCCGCGGGCCGTCCGACTGGGCGGCATCATCGGCGAAATCGTAGACCGTGATGAGGTCGAGATCGGATGCCGCTGTCATCTCGCAGCCGCCGAGCTTGCCCATGGCGAGCACCGCCATGGCTCCGCCGGCGATCACGCCATGGGCCCGCGCCATCTCCCTCTCGACCGCCCCTTGAAGGGCTGCAATGAGGTGTGACGCAAGTGCGGCGTAGGCACGGCCGGCGGCGCGCGCGTCGATGGTGCCTGAAAGGACGCGCACGCCGATGAGAAACGCCTGCTCGTTGCCGACAACACGAGCGCGGTCGAGGAGCTCCTCGTAGTTGCCACCGCCTTCTTCGCGTCCTTCGGTTGGCTCGCCTCCCGCGCCTCCCTCGCGTGCCCGCCCGCTCGCTGTACCGACCGCCGCACCAATGGCCTCGTCCACGATGCGTGCGAGCTCGGCGCTCGTCGGCAGGGTGCCGAAAAAGCCCGGATCGAGCAGCGCCTCGATGGTGCGGCGACGGCGGCTCAGGAGCCGCGCAAGCCGCGGTGCGCTGCCCATGATGTCGGCCAGGAGCCGCAGCAGATTGGGATTGGCGGCAAGGAGTGCAAAGAGCTGCAAGCCCCCCGGCAACTCCGCAAGGAAGCGGTCGAAAGCGGCAAGCGCGCGGTCGGGATCGGCGGTCCTGGCGAGCGCTTCGAGAAGTGCCGGCGTGAGCCTGGTCAGCCGCTCGCGGGCCCGCTCGCTGCGGGTTGCGGGATAGCGTCCGTAATGCCAGCCCCGCACTGTGGCAGCCACCACCTTGGGGCGCCCATAGCCCATGGCCGCGAGCGTCTCGAGCGTTTCGGGATCGTCGTCGCCATCACCGGCAAAGACGAGGCTGCCCGGCAGCGAGGCCACCTCGGGCCCGCTTTCGAAGAGCGCGCCATAGTGCCGTTGAACCCGCTCGAGATGCTGCCTGAGGGTGGCGCCGAACGCTTCGAGCGTTGCAAAGCCGCAAAAGGCCGCAACGAGGGCGAGCTTCTCGCGCGCCTCGGGCAGCCTCTGGGTCTGCTCGTCGGCAATCATCTGCAGGCGATGCTCGACATGGCGCAAGAAGAGATAGGCCGCGCGCAGCTCGGACAGGGCCTCGGGCGTGATCCAGCCGCGCTCGGCGAGGCGCGCAAGCGCCCCGAGGGTGGTCGGGTTGCGCAGATCCGGCTGGCGCCCGCCGGCAATCAGCTGCTGCGTCTGGGCGAAAAACTCAATCTCGCGGATGCCGCCGCGGCCGACCTTGATGTCGTGGCCCGCAATCCGGATTTCGCCAAAGCCCTTGTGGGCGTTGACCTGGCGCTTCATGGCGTGGATGTCGGCAAGGGCCGCATAGTCGAGATACTTGCGCCAGATGAAGGGAGCGAGGCGCTCGAGAAACGCCTGCCCGAGCACCCGATCGCCCGCCACCGGCCGCGCCTTGATGAGTGCTGCGCGCTCCCAGTTCTGGCCGAAGCTCTCGTAGTATTGGAGCGCCGCCTCGGCCGAGATGGCCAGTTGCGTCGAGCCCGGATCGGGCCGCAGCCGCAGGTCGGTGCGAAAGACATAGCCATCGCCCGTCTGGTCTTGCAGCAGGCGCACCAGCCGGCGCGTGATCTCGACCGCGAACCGCTGCGGCTCCTGGCCGGGCGCAAGGGCGAGTTTGCGGGGATCGAAAAGCACGATGAGGTCGATGTCGCTCGAGTAGTTGAGCTCGCGCGCGCCGAGCTTGCCCATGGCGAGGACCACATAGCCACTCTCGCGCTCGGGTGCCGAGGGATCGCGTGGCATGAAGACGCCGGTGCTCGCGGCTTCGCCAAGGAGAAAGCGCACCGCCACCTCGAGGACCGCATCGGCGGCCCTGGTCATCGCCTCGGTCAGCTCGGCGACGCCCCAGGCGCCGGCGATATCGGCCAGTGCGGCGCATAGCGCCACATCGGCCTTGTAGCGCCTGAGGGCCGCCATGGCCTCGTTTCGGGCGATCGCCACCCTTCGGGCCATCCCCTCGCTTCGGGACAGGGGCGGCGTGGGCGTGCTCTCGTTGTCGGGGCCTTTGTTGTCGGAGCCTTCGCTGCCCGGTGTTCGCTCGCGATGGCCCTCGCTTTCCCTGCGATGAGCTTCGGCATCCTCGCGCCCACTTGCAGCGGATCGGGCCTCGTTCTCGCACTCAAGAGCAGTTGGCCCCAAACCGGATGGTGCAAAGCCGAATTGCTCGAAGAGTGCCCGGGTGCGCGCTGTGAGATAGGCCTCGGGGGCGACCTTCAGGATGCCAGCCAGGCGCCCGGGCGCGCGCAAGGCAAGCGCTGTCAGGTGAGGCGAAGCGGCAAAGGTCGCCTCCAGAAGCATGGCCACCTCGGGTTTGTCGAGGAGCGCAATGAGCGCTCTGCCGGTGTCGTCGCCCGCGCCCGTGGCCTTATCGCGAAGTTCGGCCAAAAAGGACTCGGCGCGCGCCTTGTCAGCGATCGGGGGCGGTGAGACGATGCGGTGTTCGAGAGGCTTCATGCGTGTTTTGTCTTTTTACATGCATGAGGCCGTCAAGCCAAACGGTCGCGCCGAGCCGGCAAATGGCAATCCGCAAGCCGCACAACTCATCATGCCCGGGCGTGACTCGGGCATCCAGAGCGGCGGATCACGACCGTTGCGGCCCTTGGCCCTGGATCGCCGGATCAAGTCCGGCGATGACGTCGCGGAAAACGCACCGTGCTACGTGAACGTCATCCTCGGGCCGTGTGGGGCGCACGCCCCATCCTGTCTCTTATAC
>WGBL01000111.1 GCA_015494375.1 Hyphomicrobiales bacterium
ATGGGGGCCTGCCCCTGCGCGCCCCGCCACTCTTGCGGCGCGGCAGCCGAGGGCCCCATGTCAAGCGGCTGCAAGAAGCGCTCGCTGAGCTTGGCCTCGAGATCGGGCCCATCGACGGTGTCTTCGGGCTTCGCACGGAGCAGGTGGTTAGGGAATTTCAGCGCCAGCGCAATCTTCCGGTCGATGGCCTGGTCGGGCCACAGACCTGGCAAGAGCTCATGGCGTCCGCCGCCTCGACTGCGGGCGCGAGGCCCGCGCCCATCGAGAGCAAGCGTTCGCGCATCCTCATGACGCTCGGCAATATACTTAGGGCCAACAAAAGGTTTGCGCCAGCTGCGGAGTATTACTCGCAGGCCATTGCCCTCATCGACAAGCCGGTCAAGCGGCACTGGAACCGCTTCTACTCGCGCGGCGTCTGCTATGAGCGGCTCAAACAGTGGGACAAGGCCGAGGCCGACCTCAAGATGGCGCTCAAGCTCAACCCGGACCAGCCGCTCGTGCTCAACTATCTCGGCTACTCGTGGGTCGATCAGGGCCGCAATCTCGAGGAGGCGATGAGGCTCATCAAGAAGGCCGTCAAGGCGCGCCCCGATGACGGCTATATCGTCGACAGTCTGGGCTGGGCCTATTATCGCCTTGGAGACTACGCCCAGGCCGTGCGCTATCTCGAGCGCTCGGTCGAGCTCAAGCCTGAGGACCCGACAATCAACGACCATCTGGGCGACGCCTATTGGCGTGTCGGGCGCCGGGTCGAGGCGCGCTATCAGTGGTCGCAGGCGCTTGAGCTCAAGCCAGAGCCGCACCTCGTCGAAAAGATCAAGCGCAAGCTCAAGAACGGATTGCCCGATGAGGCCAAGGCGCGCGTGGTTCAGAAGGCTGCCCGTAAGAGCCGCGGCCGCTCGAAACCGGGTTCGATTGTTCGTAAACGCACCGCACCCCGACGTAAGAGCCCGGCGGCTCCGGTCGACCCGTTTCGGCGATAGGCTTCGCAGCGCCTCAGATGGTGTTGGTGGGTTGGTGCGCCCGATGGGTGTCTGCGGCTTGAGGGACGGATCGCTTTGACCGGGGAAGGCGCGAGGCCTCTGATGGGCGTGGTTCGCGAGCGGGCAAGCGCCAAGGTCAATCTCACACTCGCGGTGCGTGGCCGGCGGCCCGACGGCTATCACGAGCTCATGAGCCTTGTTGCTTTCGCCGATCTTGGCGACGAGCTGGTGCTCGACCCCAAGGGGCCGGCGGCGTTTCGGGTTGTGGGCCCCTTTGCCAGGGCCATTGAGGGCGAGAACCTCGTCGCGCGCGCCTGCGGCATGGTCGAGGAGGCGCTCAAGGAGTCGTCCCGCAAGCTGTCATGCGACAAAGCTCACGATTGCGATGAAGCTCTCGACAATGGATGCGAGGCCCTGGGCGGGATCACACTCGAGAAGCAATTGCCTGTTGCCGCCGGGCTCGGTGGCGGCTCGAGCGATGCCGCCGCATTCTTGCGCGCCTTTGCGCGGGGGCATCCGCGAGAGGCGTCAAAGCTCGATCTGCCCGCAATCGCCGCCCGGCTCGGTGCCGACGTGCCCGTGTGCCTCGTCGGCCGGGCCGCATGGATGTGGGGGCTCGGGGAGCGTGTGATGCCGCTTGCCGGCTTTCCCACCATCGATTGCGTTCTGGTCAATCCCCGTGTGCCTCTCGCCACGAGCAAGGTCTTTGCCGCGCTCGGGGCGCGGCCGCTCGGCTCGGAAATCCCAGAGCCGCCTAAGCCCCACGCATTTCTCAGCCCTCCCGCGCTCTTCGATCACCTGGGCCGCCACGGCAATGACCTTGAGGCAGTCGCCATGGCGCTTGCCCCCATCATCGGCGATGTCCTGGAGATGCTCCGGGGCGCTCCCGGATGCCGCTATCCCCGGCTCAGCGGCTCGGGGCCCACCTGTGTCGGTTTTTTCGACGATGCCGAGGCGGCCCGCCGGGCTGCCCGGCGGATTGCCGAACGCCGCCCGGCGTGGTGGGTGCGGGCCTGCCGGCTCCGGTGACTCCTGTGCGCAAGCCACGCGAGGATGTGAAAGCCGCGATAGATACGATCGCGAATATCCCGATCACTCCGGCAGTCAGGCGTGCAACCCACAGGAGGACGCGAGAGGGGTTCAGAACGCCTGTAAACAACACGGCACCCAAAGCCCCTGGGTACCATTCGCCATTGAGCTCGGTCGACAGCAAACTGGTTCTGTCGCCAGCAATTGGGTTCGCTCGTCACATGAAGAACAAGAGTAGAAGCGGCGCGGTGCCCAAGGCCTTCCCCTCTTGCGCCTTTGGGGCCATCAATGGGCGCGGTTGACGCAAAAGTCGACGACCTCGATGAGGGCGGTCTTCTCCGCGCTTGTGGGGAAGATTGCCAGGGCGTCGCGCGCGATCGCACCATAGTGGCGTGCGCGTGCAACCGTATCGGCAATGGCACCATGCCGGCCCATGAGCTCGAGCGCATGTGCGAGGTCGCCATCCTCGCGGATGCCGTCCTGCAGCGTGCGGCGCCAGAACGCGCGTTCCTCTTGATCGCCGCGGCGATAGCACAGAACCACGGGCAACGTAATCTTGCCCTCGCGGAAATCGTCGCCGATCGCCTTGCCGAGCCGGGCCTCGCTGCCCGAATAGTCGAGGGCGTCGTCAATGAGCTGGAAAGCAAAGCCGAGGTTGCGGCCATAGGACCTGAGCGCCGCGAGCTCGGCGGCACTGCGCTCGGCGATCGCAGCCCCCACCTCGGCGGCGGCGGAAAAGAGGGCGGCGGTCTTAGCGTCGATCACCGCCAGATACTCGTCCTCGGTGGTGGCCATGTTCTTGGAGGCCGCAAGCTGCATCACCTCGCCTTCGGCAATCACCGCGGCGGCGTGGGAGAGAATCCGCAAGGCCGCCAGGGAGCCGACATCAACCATCATCTTGAAGGCCTGGCCGAGCAGGAAATCGCCCACAAGCACGCTCGCCTCGTTGCCCCAGAGAAGGCGCGCCGCCTTGCGGCCGCGGCGCAGGTCGCTCTCGTCGACGACGTCGTCGTGGAGAAGTGTTGCGGTGTGCATGAACTCGACACTGGCGGCGAGCCGTATATGGCCCTGTCCCTCATAGCCGCACAGGCGCGCCGCCGCGAGCACCAGCATCGGGCGCAGCCGTTTGCCGCCCGAATCGATCAGGTGGAGGGCGAGTTCCGGAATCATCTCGACATTGGACTGCGCCTTGGCGAGGATGATCTCATTGACCTGCGCCATGTCGCGTGCGACCAGATCGAGCAGTGGCCTGAGGCTTGCCGCCGGCTCGCCGTGCTTGTCAAATGATACGACAACTGCCAAGTGATTGCTCCCACAACCGACGGAACCGACGGGCCGAGCCGCGCCCGGACCGAGCCGCGCCCGGACCGAGCCGCGCCCGGACTGAGCCGCGCCCGCCGCCGCCACGTCGCGCCCACGGCGCCGCCCCTTCGCCGGACTATAATCGTTTGCGCGCCCCGGGCGTCAAGCCACATCGCCGCACCGGCCGCGCCCGGA